>JAGCYM010000051.1 GCA_017960805.1 Ruminococcus sp. | reverse complement strand
TGAAAAACTGAAAAGCCTTTTTCAAAATAAATTTGAAAAAGTTGTATCATTCTTTGAAAAAGTCGGCAGCGCAGCATATGATGTGATTCATCCGCTTGTTGAAGCTCAACTGGCTATTTTTGATGCAGTAAAAACTGCTATTGATGAAGTAATCACAAAAATACAAGAACTTGCTCACGCATATGAAAACAGTTCGATTTTTAAGTTCTTCGCAGGAGCAGGCTCGAACCTTTACGATCTGCAACACGAAAACGACACTGAAAAGGATGATACCTTCACATATACCTCGAAAAGCGGTATAAAAAGTGAAGTCCTGAAGTATAATCCTGATGGCAGCGAGACTGAGCTGTACAAAAAATACAAGTCCATGTACAATGAGGACGGTACGGAAACGGAGCTGTACAGGAGAATGCAAGTTCCCGAACTGCCAAAACCGACAACTAAAACCGCTGTTGACAACTCAGAAACCGAGTATAAAAAATACAAGTCGAAGCTTGTTGACGATGCAGAGAGTGACCTTAAAAAGCGCATCCAGAATTATACAATCAATCAGCCGAATATCCCGAACATTGCACAAACGACATATAATTCATATCAGCAACCGAGCAGCTCGACAGTTATCAACAACAACTATACTGTTGCTCCGCAGCCTGAAAAAGAAAAAGAAACGGTCGTTGAATTCAATCCGACAATTCAGCTTGATGGTCGTACAATTTCGGCAGTTGTAATCAATGACATAAATAAACGTACACGTTCCAGCGGTAAGAGTCCGCTCATCGAGTTAGGAGGTTAATATGTTCAAAATCGGCAGCACAGACCTCCCCACTCCGCAGAATGTGGTGTACTCTCATAATAAGCTATGGTCTAAGAACACTGGCAGATTAGACAACGGTTATTTTGTCGGTGATTACATAGGAACCAAGAAAAAATACGAAATTACATTCCCACCGCTCACAACATCACAGTTTGCGACAGTTACAACAGCGGTAACTCCTTCCGACGGATTTGCAACGGTCAAGATTACAAACGCCGAAGGCAGTACAGACGAAGTATCAGCCTATTTTGGCGATTTAACAGTTGAATCTTATTCCTGGCATAACGGCATAAAATATGCCATAAATGCGAAAGTATCAATCATAGAGAGGTGATAGTATGTTACCAGTAACCGAAAATGTTAACGCAATGCCGAGAAAACTCGGATGCAAGCTAATCATAAACAGTAACACTATCACCGACGTAAAACTGTTGACATACAGCTCTGACTGGAGCGGTGATATAACCATCGGTCAGGTTGTTTCGTCATATATCACAGCAACCATTCCGACACCAAACTTTGCTTTGACTGGCGCAAGCGTCTCGCACAGCATGAGCATCGGCTCTCCTGCGGAATGGGTTGACATCGGACAGTATACCGTGGATAAAAACAGCGTTCGTACAAGGCAGGGTTATACGTCTTTTTCTGCTTATGACAAGCTGCATGATACTGTCAGCACATACACTGCGAACGCTGCGTATGCTGAGACGCTGCAAGGCCTGTGCAATGATGTATGCAATCAGATAGGCATAGGCACGGTTGCTAATCTCGGCAATATTGGGGCAGTAGCGGTGGAAAAAGCAAGTCTCAACGGCTATACGCTTCGAGACGTTCTCGGCTTCGTGGCTGCTATATGCGGAACAAATGCATATCTTGATGCAAGCAATAATCTTGTATTGAAGTGGTTCAGCAGCACGAGCTACACAGCCGACGGCACAAGAGCCAATATTCCTTACGTCGGGGAGAATGACTGTACAGTCGGCAGAATCATCTGTCAGGGAGCTGACGGAACTTACACTTACGGCTCAGGAGAAGGAATATACTTCACCTGTCCCATTATCAACGCTGACAATCAGCAGAGCTTACTAAGTTATATATACAGTTGTGTCAGTGGGTTAACTTACAGAAAAGCAGACGTTGATATTCCTTATGGAAATTTCTGCCTGCAATCTGGTGATATTATTACGGTTTCAACTACCGGTTCAAATCTCACTGTGCCTATCATGGCTAATAGCTGGACGTATGACGGCGGTATAATGTCCTCCGTGTCGGCGTATGGCGTGAGCGATTACAGCGGCACAGCAAACAATGTAGAACGCTCTGTATCGTCTCGGAGAGTTCAGCAGGTAATGGAAGATAAAGAGACGAAAAAACGTGAGCAAACACAGTATACACGTTTACAGCAAGAAATTGCAGACGCTGCCGAGGTGATCACAGGAGCCTCGGGCGGATTTATCAAAATCAACTTTGATTCCACCACAGGTGAAACCGCAGCAATATATGTAATGGATCAGCCGTCGATAGATCAAGCCCTTAACGTCTGGGTATTTAATCAAGGCGGCATTGGACATATGCAGCGAGCTTCGACTTCTGTGCCTTTCAATCCTGCAACTGATGTCAACATTGCCATTAATATGCGTGGCGAGATTCTTGCCGAGTTCATCGGCGGTCAGAAAATATCAGGTGTAGCATTAGAAAGCACCGAAGAAACTACCAATGCTGCACAGGTGTTAATTTCAGGTGGATCGATTGAATTCAATCATGTGTATCAAAGCACACCGACAAACATCGGTAGAATTCGCTTTCGCTACGGCTCAGGCTCAGGATCGTATCCGACAAATACGATTGCGCTGGAGTGTGAGCATGGAGTCAATATCACAATCGGTGAGACAAACAGTTCGAAGTTTGTTTTCAGATCGGCTCCCGGTTCGGGTGAAGAAACATTCCGATTCTACGGCGATGCTAAATTCTTTGATGATGTGCTGGTAGGTGCAAGCAATACTTTTAGCTTAACGTCACTGAAAAGTACTGTCGACGGCATCTATAGCGCTATACATGACAACGACGGTATACTTGATAGGCTTGACGATCTCGAACGCCGTGTAACGGCACTGGAGAATCAATAATATGAATATTTACGTAGGAAAAGATGCTGTATGTGGAATACAGCTTACAATAGACAGAGTGTGGCGATACGTCATGACTGCAACCGACGTGCTCACCGTGAAGGCTGCCGACGAATACGGAAACGTGATTGCTCAGGAGCTGACAGCTGAGGACGTAGACAGCATAGACAAGATGGTAACGGTCCGCTTCACAGCGAATCAGACAGCACAGCTCATGCCTGGAAGAGGCAAGCTCATGGCGTACCTTAACGACCTTGTCGTCGTTCAGCCACAAAAAATAATTATAAAGGGGGCTTTATAATGAGTAATTGCTGTGGATGGTTCCCACCTCCTCCACCTCCTGATATGGATGATAAAAACCGCTTCCAGCCTGAGAACCGCTTCGTCGGTGACATAGAGGACGGCAAGAGATATCCCTTCGACGTTTATAAAAAATCCGAGACATACAGCAAGGAAGAAGTTTATAACAAAGAGGAATCCGATGCCAAGTATGCAACAGAGACCGAAGCCGTGGACATCAGAGCGAGACTTGATGCACTTGAATACAAGAGCATTGTAATCAACAACTTCACTGTAGCTCCGTCGGTAGCTGAGATGGGCAGCAGCCAAACAATCACACTGGCATGGACGCTGAACAAGCAGGCAACCTCGCAGAACATCAACGGCAGTCCTGTTACAGGAAATTCAAAGCAGTACACAGGAGTATCAAGCAGTCAGACCTACACACTGAACGTCAGTGACGGCCAGACCAGTGCAAGCAAGACAGCTTATGTGACATTTGCGAATCGTGTATACTTTGGCGCAGCAGCAGACCTTACAACGGTGACAGAATTGTCAAGCGTTCTCAGCAACGATTCAGAACGCACGATCACGGTCAACGCAGGAGCAGGCGAATACATTATATACGCTATTCCTGCAAGACTTGGAGACGTTGTATTCTATGTCAGCGGCTTTGAGGGCGGCTTTGAGGAGCCGCTCGAGCAGACGCTAACGAACGACAGTGAATATTCCGAAACATACAAAGTATACCGCAGCACTAACGCAAGCCTCGGTGAAACAACCGTTGAAGTAAGGGAGGGATAATATGTCAGTACAGGTAATTGATACACTAAAGCCCAAAAATAACGGTGCTTTTCCTGTTGCTGAGGCTGTAGACATTGCCGTAACATCAGAACAGAGGCTGCCAGAAGCACTTGCAGAAAAAGCGGATTTATCAGCACTTGCAGAGACAAATGCTGCCGTTAATAGTAAAGCAAATGCATCAGACGTTGCGACAGCAACCGCAAATTTACAGGGACAAATCAATCAGATTGAAATATCCGCATCAGCCGAGGCAGTTGTTGCACCTGAAGTCGCAGCTGCAAGAGTTGGTGATGATGGGACAGAGTATTCGACACTGAAGGAAAGACTTGATACCGAGAATACTGAAAGAATAACAGATATTACTTCTATCAATAATACTCTCGACCAGAATTATCTTAACATTCTTAGCTCTGATGGCAACATAGAAAACGGCGGTTTTTCTTCTGCCGACGGTAAAAGAGCTGATAATAAGCGCATAAGACCTATACCACCGTTTTTTTGTAAAAAAGGTACAGTAATCTATTTTGATATCGGAGATTTATATTTCTTAGTTTTTGAATTAAGCAGTTCTTCGACAAGTGGTGGAAACGTCATTACTTCGTCGGGATGGACAAATGCGACGACATATACTGTACAAAATGACTGCTATATCATGATAACTATAGCAAACGGTAGCACATATGATACATCAACAGATATCACGGTTAATGACTTTACAGGATATAGTTTCTATACCGAACCAATTGTAAAATTAATTGAAAGTGACGTTTCTGATATTGGTGTTGTGCTAAACGAAAGCAATGTATCTCCTGTCAATTCAAATGGCAACATAGAAAACGGCGGTTTTTCTTCTGCCGACGGTAAACACGAAAATCCCAAACGTATACGTACGAAATCCCCAATCTTTTGTAAAAAAGGTACAGTAATCTATTTTGATATCGGAGATTTATATTTCTTAGTTTTTGAATTAAGCAGTTCTTCGACAAGTGGTGGAAACGTTATAGTAACTACTCCTTGGTCTAATGCACTGACATATACTGTAAGAAACGACTGCTTTGTAATGATAGCTTTTGCCACATCAAATACTGAGACAGGATCTCAGGCAATAACAGTTAACGACTTTGAAGGTAAAAGCTTTTACACAAAAGGTAGTGTCGATGATATCAAAAAAGATATTTCTGTTATAAATACGAATTTATTTGAAATATCGAAAAAAGAGCTGTATCAGGGCGAATATGAGCAGGGCGGATATTCAACGTCAGCACCTACCGAATCAACAATGAGAATACATATGAAAGACTGCGTAGCTCTGCCATATGGAGACAAAACAGAAATTCATGTGAAGTTCGACGATGAAAGATATTTATTTGCAGTAAGAGCAGGAAGAACTGCACAGAATTTATCGTCGAACTTGTATTGGTTCAAGTCAGGTGACAAAGTAACATTTAATGATCACGAACAGTATTACAGGATAATATGGGGAAAACGTGATGTTGGACATGACGGATATGCAAACTTAACTCCTGCCGATCTAAGCATAATAAAACCTCAGATTACGTACACTTTTAAGAACAACATTCTTATAAACGACATGACAAATGACGAGGCATTTGAATACCTTGTCAACGCAGAGAACATTTTATCAAGCTCTTCTCATGGTGGAATTGATACAATGCCTTTAATTTTTCACGGATCAGACTATCACGGAGATCGTGAAAGAGTAAAAAAGTCTTTGCTATACGCTGAGAACTATAATGCTGATGCAATTGTTTTCAGCGGCGATATGGTGGCAAACAAGCCGAGCGATGGTTGCGAATGGCTGCATGAGCTGTTCAGCAACTTCAACGGGAAACCAATCCTTTGCACAGGAAATCATGATGTTGATAATAGCAGCTATACTGACGAAGAAGTTTATAATTATTACATGGCTCCTTCGGCAGAAAAAATAGGAAACGCTAATGAAAAAACCTATTATTATACTGACATTCCGAGCAAATCAATAAGAATTATCGTTACCGATATCTACCAGTATGGAGCTACAACACGATCAAACGCACATATGACCAGTGAACAGCTTGCATACATCTGCAACGCATTAAAGACAGCACCAAGCGGATACGGCATAATTATAGTATCTCATTCTCCTTGTGTAGATGTAGGCAGTTTATTAAGTCAGGATTACAGCACATTTTTCCAGTCGTTAAGAAAATACGGATTCTCTCACTATGATATTTCTGGCACTCCTATTTATGACATTATAGACGCATTTAACGCTCGTGGTCAGATTGACAGAACCTACTCTCAGACAGGAAGCCCAAGCTCATTAAGAGTTGCCGATGATTTTAGCAATGTTGATATATCTGTTGAGTTTATCGCGCATCTTACAGGCCATATCCATGAAGATTCTGTTTGTTATCTTCCAACACAGACTAAACAGCTCATGCTTAATGTCTGCTGCGGTGTTGCAATGACTGGCGGGGCTAACTATCCATATCTCGCTGATGACTGCGATACAACAAGAGTTCCATTCGGCAAGACAGAAAATGCGCTTAATGCCTATGTCATCGACAGAACAAATAAGCTCGTCAAAATAGTAAGAATTGGTGGTACACTTACCTACGATATGAAACACAGGGAATACATGGCGATTCCTTATAAAGATCTTCTGTAAGGGAGTACAGCCATGAACAGAGTAATTCAGATCATAGCAGCTGCCGGAGCAGCCGTCTGCGGTTTCCTCTGGGGCGAATTTGATGGACTTATGTATGCTTTGATTGCTTTTATGGTGCTTGACTATCTTTCAGGTGTTCTTGTTGCAGTTGCTCAGAAAGAATTGTCCTCAAAGGTAGGTTTTAAAGGCATCGCTAAAAAAGTAATTATCCTGGCACTTGTGGCTGTTGGTCACATAATCGATACACATATACTCGGCGGTGGAGCGGTTTGTCGCTCTGCCGTCCTGGGATTCTACATTGCAAATGAAGGAATCAGTATACTCGAAAACGCTGCGGAGCTGGGGCTTCCACTTCCAAAGAAGCTTGTATCAGTACTTAAGCAGCTGAAGGATAAGGAGGATAAGGATGAGTAAATTATCACCACATTTCGACAGCTCAGAGTTTGTATGCGGCTGTTGCGGAAAAAGCATCAAAATGTCTGACCTGCTCATTGAGAGACTTGAAAAGATGCATACGCTTATGGCTGCGAAGGCTATTTATGTCAATAGTGGCTATAGATGCAACAACAATCCGTGGGGATCTCCGATCGACGCACACCGCAAGGGTATGGCTGCGGATATCAGGGTTCAGCGCAAGGATGGCAGCTACTACACTGCCGAGGACATCGCCGAGGCAGCTGAACGTGTAGGCTTCAAAGGTATAGGCATCATGGAGCCGGACAGCTGTCACGTCGATACCAGGGGCGACGAGCCTTATATCTACGACTGGTGGCACGGAAACGAAACAACAGGAGTAGACTGGACAAAAGACTCAGGACACACATTCATCCGTGGTACAGTTTTCGACGGTGAAAGAAATCCTGCTCCTTCTGAGGAACACACCAAAGACGAGCTCCTCCAGGAGCTGAAGGCACTGTACGAAAAATACTCTTAAAAAGCACTATGAACAGATTCACCACTATTTCTAACTCAGAGCTGGCAGCACTGATCGATGAATGGGTGAAGGGACAGCGTGACAGAGCCATAATGAAAAGAAGGCTGATTGACTGCATACGTCTGGAACCACTCGCCGAGGAATTCGACCTCTCTGTACAGCACGTCGCAACAATAGTTTCAAAAAATATTAAGATTTTAAGTGCAAAAACAAGTAAATAACAATGAAAAAAGCTTAATCCGCTTGATGGTGGATTAGGCTTTTTTGTTTTACAATATAAGTGGTGAATCAATATGTACGAATTTGTGAACGTCAATCCATGCAAGCGACGGCTCGGAGACTGCGTGATCCGTGCCTTGTCTCTCGCTCTGAATCAGCAGTGGGAAAGAACTTACATCGACCTCTGTATTGAAGGATACATCCAGTGCGATATGCCAAATGCTAACAACGTCTGGGAAGCTTACCTTATATACAAAGGCTTCAAGCGTTATCCTGTGCCTGATGTTATGACCTTCGAGGAGTTCGCCGAAACGCATAACGACGGACAGCTCTATGTGGTGGCCACCGGCTCTCATGTGGCCGTGATCAAGGATAATACACTGTACGACAACTGGGACAGCAGTGAGGAGGTAATCGCTTACTACTT
>JAGCYM010000050.1 GCA_017960805.1 Ruminococcus sp. | reverse complement strand
GTATATCAGGCGGTCATGGAGAAGGTCAACAGCTCGTGGTCTTGGGGACGCGACCTCATGCAGAACCTCATCAATGGCATCACCTATATGCTCGGCAGCCTGATCAACACAGTCGCGGATGTGGCACGTTCCATCTGGGAATACCTGCATTTCTCCGTACCTGAATAGGGTGCGCTGACCGATGTGGAGGAGTGGATGCCCGACTTCATGAAGGGGCTGGCAAATGGCATCAACAAGAGCAGGAAGTATGTCGAGGCGGCTGTATCCGGTGTGGCTGATGCCATGACGCTGACGATGCAGTCCGGGCTGAATGTCGATATGGACGGCATTTCCGGTGCTATGATGGACGGCGGCAGCGGCGGTGTGGTCAATAACTACTACAACAACGACAACAGCCGCACAGTGAATCAGACCAATAATAGTCCGAAATCGCTGTCACGGCTGGAGATTTATCGTATGACGCGCAATGCGCTGAATGTGTGATGGGGTGGGCTTTTCCAGCCCCATTACTGCGGTAAACCAGAATTTAGCGGCTATACATAACTGCATTTTCTTCTATATGGCTGACAGATATAAACCAGTTGAATTTTGAAGAAACGATATAAAAATCACCAAGATAATACATCTCATTCAGAACAGAAAACATTTCATTGATTTCTCCCTCATATACCCATCCGTCATAAAGTATCAAAAAAAGCTTCGTTTCATTATCAGGTATTGCTGATTTTATCGTACTCATGTATTCATACCAGTTACCCGTTCTTAAAATACAATCTATAGTTTCTTCTTTTAGCTCAGATTGAAAGTGCATTCTGTTAATTGCTAATGACCTTGGATTAGCAGGAAAGTTTTTGATGTCGGAAAAAGAAAAAAAGAACTTTTGGAGTATATCAACATAATTTATCTTTGAAAACTCGTGAAAGCGTTTTCGGTCAATCTGCTTGTCCTTGATTATTTCTTCGATATCATCTCTATAAAAATTATCTTTATGCTTTTCACTCGTGTTAAAGACTTCATAATCCACACTATCATCTTCTTTCGCTAAATTCCAATTTAGCGTAGAGAGCCTACGCTCCGTTTTCTCCATTATAACACATCCAGTCCGAAAATGAAAAGGGGGTGTCCCATGTTTTTCAAACTTATCCTCGAAAATGCCAACGGTGATCGTATTGACATGACCGCCACGGCAAATCAGTATATGACATCGCGGATGGAAGGACTAAATCCTCCCACCGGCACGATCAGCACCTCCAGCTATGCGGGCATGGACGGTAGCTACCTAAACAATGCCTTCATTGAGAAGCGGAATGTTGTCATTTCCTTCGAGATGCGCGGAGTGGGGGGTGGAAGCCCGCCGCCGTTGTAAACAACTACAAAAACAAT
Organism: Ruminococcus sp.; assembly: GCA_017960805.1. Taxonomy (GTDB): domain Bacteria; phylum Bacillota; class Clostridia; order Oscillospirales; family Ruminococcaceae; genus Ruminococcus. The sequence goes on along the minus strand of JAGCYM010000050.1, from coordinate 7,347 downwards.
AACAGCCGCACAGTGAATCAGACCAATAATAGCCCGAAATCACTGTCACGGCTGGAGATTTATCGTATGACAAGGAATGTGCTGAATGCGTGATGGGGTGTCGTTGATGCGAATTATTTCATTCCTTACGCGCAATACAACGATCCAGATAGTCAGAAATGGAATCGTATATCTTTTCAGATTTCTCAAATTGAACTTTAAAAACTGCGCCTTCTTCATCAACAGTAATAATAATGCCGTCAATACCGGCATTTTCAAGCACAAACATCTTTTCAGGGAAATTCTCGTTGATTTCCTGTTCTTGTTGAGTAGCTTTCACAACATTGCAGTTCCCTTTAATGTTTAGTCCTGTCCACTCTGTTGCGAAAAAGTCGATACAACCAAATTCACGCAGATAAACTGAATATTCCGGTGGAAAAGTCAGCCCGAGTGCCTGCTGTGCTTCAATAAGCTGTTGTTCTGTGCACCCACCGGCTTTCCAAAGTCCTTCAATTCCGTTGATCTTAGAAATAATATCAGACATATGCACACGCTCCTTCTGCACATATCGATATGTGCCTTATTCTGATTTGATTATATCATACCCAACCCGCTAAAATCAAGGGGGGTGCAACCATGTTTTTCAGCCTATTATGTAACCCGGCATGATTGACAACAGCCGCACAGTGAATCAGACCAATAATAGCCCGAAATCACTGTCACGGCTGGAGATTTATCGTATGACAAGGAATGCGCTGAATGTGTGAGTGGATGGGCTTTATGCCTGCGTTGTACTTAATGAGCTTTTGCGGATCTGAAAACATAAATACACATAACCAAGAAACCAATCCCATACCCCAAAGGTGCAATGTACCAGAGATGATCCGAGATGAAACTCCCGACAAACCCACACAGGCAAAGAACTCCACAGGCAACAGAGATAATTTTCATGGCTTTATCTTTTATCCCAAGAAATAGGGCAATAAAAGCAAGACCCATAAAGAAACCCCACGCAACATAATCTACCGTCATTTCTATACTCGGGGATGTTCCTATTTTGAAGTAATCGGGAACAGATATGCCCTGTGATTCGAGTTTTCTGACCACACCAATGCTCGTAAAATGTGCTATGGATGTAAGAAAGACCGTTCCTGACAGTGCAATCATCATGAGTTTGTGATGAATCTGCTGTATTTTACGATCTTCGGCTATCACTATCAAAACAATCAGCATGATGACCGCACCGGCGACTGTCATTAATTCCCAAAATGTCAATGCGACTCCAGTTTGAGTGATCAAAAACAACCACATTGAAATGAAATACAGTATTTCTCCTGCAATGCCAGCTATAGCGGCTTTTTTGAGACCGAGTTTCATGTGGCTTTCCCTGCCTTTTTTGCTTAATACATATCCATATTATACATCAATTCCATAGAAAAGTAAAGGGGGTGCATACCATGTTTTTCAGCCTATTATGTAACCCGGCATGATTGACAACAGCCGCACAGTGAATCAGACCAATAATAGTCCGAAGTCACTGTCACGGCTGGAGATTTATCGTATGACACGGAATGCGCTGAATGTCTAATGGGGCGGGCTTCATGCCTGCCCTGTTGTATTTCTTATATAAATATCTCAGTCCAAATCGAAATATCCAGAATGAAGTTCATGTACTCCTGCCCATGTCAGCCTTGTGATCTTGCCGTTTTTCGCAATATGCAGGTATAGATCGTCCTCGTCACGAACTTTTGCCACTCTGATATTCCCGTCTACGCGCCATTCATAATAGATTCTGGGGCCATGATAGACCCAGACTTCTCCCGGACGCCAGAATGTTACATCTTCGCGGATCTCAAGTCCGTCCTCATAATATCCATACCACCCAAGATCTCCGCCATTACACAGTTCGTATAGCAGACCGGTAAACGGAATTTCCTCTCCGCCGGATACATCACATATCCTGTATCCGTATCCATCATAGTCGATACTGTCATCCCATTCTCTTCCGTTTTCGATGACATCATCCCATGATAATATCGTTATCCCTTCATGTTCGAGCACATAATCTCTGGATAATTGCTGCATCTCATCCGGTGTCATGAATCCATCTGTTTTCATATATTCTCAGACCTCCTCCAAAGTATTATGAATCAGGGGCGGCACAGCATTATTCTTCTCCGAATTCATGAATATAATAATCCAGAAACTCTGACAAAGAATCATGTCTCTGTTCGCAGAAATCATCCTCAATAAAATAGACTTTCCCGTTTTCATCAGCTGCAAAGCAGATTGTCTCATAACCTGTGTCATAAATAATAAACATATTCTTCGGAAAATCAGGATTGACTTCACGCTCCATCAGTGTTCTTGTTACTGTATTATCCTCCTTGCTGATTTCCTTTCCGGTTTTTCCCCGCTGCCCGATACCGGTCCAGCCGTCTATGATCCCGAATGTCAGGAGGTAGTCACCGAACTGCTGATGCAGGAGAAGAAGATCAATGTAGTTCGTGCCGAGCTTTTCAAGCATCTTGTCGATAGCTGCTGCGGTCTTGCCCTTACCGTATTCGTGGGGCCAGAGCTTTGTGGTTATCCACACTTCCTCACGGGGAACGCCGCTGTCCTTTACAGCCTTGCCGACACTTCTCTCGTTCTGATAAGAGTGTGCTGTGTCGATGTGGCGGACACCCATTTTCAGTGCATCGAGCACTGCGTTGTATGTTGCTTCACCCTCCGGAACCTGATAAACACCAAGTCCGAACTGGGGGATCTTCGTACCGTCATTCAATGTGATGTAAGTCTGCATAGTAATACCTCCTCAGATAAGTCCGTTATTTTTAAGCCACTTTTCGATCTGCGGCTTTGCATTTTTTACTCCGCTGCCGGTCAGGGAAAGTCCCTCACCGACATTTGCGTACTTCTTTATATCTGAAACGCTCTTGCCGAGTCCGCTGCCCTCGTTGGTGCAGAGCGGATAGATCGTCTTTCCCGAAAAATCAGCATTATCGAGGAATGTGAACACTGCCATCGGAGCAGTTCCCCAGTAGTTCGGATAGGCAAGAATGATGTTATCATAACCGGAAACATCGGGAACCTCTTTCAGTTCAGGACGAGCGTTCTCTCTTAGATGGGCCTTTGCTTCTTCGATGCAGGTCATGTAGTTTGCTGAGTAAGGCTGCACCATTTCGAGCTTGAAGCTGTCAAAGCCTGTAAGCTCCGTAATGTGTCCGACTGCAATTTCGGTGTTGCCGACCTCCACATACTTCATTGCACCGCCGAAGTAGTTCTCATCGGCTCTTGAAAAGAATATAATGATAGTGTTCATAGTAGTTCCTCCTTTGGTTTTAGGTAACTGTTGTACCGTTAATTCAATTATAGCAGATAACTACCGAAAAAACAACGGGCAGTTTCCTTGGAATGGTTACTTAGGTAACGGTATATGTGAAATAGTTACTTATCTGTCAGAAATCCGTTTCAAGTCCGGCGTGACTGTCAGCGTGGAAAAGTGAATATAATGATATGATCCCCCTCATCAGGTAGGAAGCTGAGATGCTCCTTCCCTGGTGAGGGGGATTTTTTGTTAATCCGGTCGATTCACTGTTGTGCGAACAATGTTGTCCGGCCTTTCAATCTTTCTGAATGCCTTTATTCCCATCCCTTGCAGACATCGCACCATCCAACAGCATCGGATGCCTGTTCCAGCTCATCCGGTGTCAGCTTAACAGATGTAAACTCATTGCCTGCTGACGGGTGAATGAAAGAAAAACGTTTCATCGAAACATCAAGCCAGACTGGAATTCCGCTCGGGACAGCAAACGGACATACGCCGCCAGGTATGAATCCTGTCATTTCTTCTACATGGTCTCTCGGAATCATACTGGGCTTCGTGTGAAACTGCGCTTTGAATTTCGAGCAGTTCACACGGCCGTCGCCAGCCATCACTACAATGACGGGTTGATCGTTCACGAGAAAAGAAAGTGTTTTAGCGATCTCTGCTTCAGAACAGCCAAGCTGAATTGCAGCGTGTTCAACAGTATCTATCGTTTCTGTATGGTCTATGACTCTGTCTGCGAAGCCCTTTTCGCTGAGCCATTCAAATACTTTTTCGTTCCTCATATTGTTTCTCCAACATATTATCTGTAATCCGCAGATACTTCCTCAAATGATCTCTCTCCACGAATATATGCTTCATATGCGACTTCTGCATCTTTGCCGTGAAATACAGTACAGATTCCGCACATATCGCAGTCTGCAATACACGGGAATTTGTTTTTAATATATATTCGGCGTTCTTCGGCAGTAGAATTCATAATATCAGGTGCCGCTGTCATATCCTGTCACCTCATTTAATCATGCGATTCTGGCGGTATTGCTCCATATAGGTCATATTGATCTCGCTGATCTCGCGTTTGCCGTCAATGTAATCCTGGTAGATGCCGAACGGACTTCCTCCGCCCAACCAGCATGATGAACAGTTTTCACAGCCGCTGCCGCAGTCCAGCGACTCTTTGATAATCTGCTCGCGTTCCTCACGGGTGGTATCCTTGATTAAAATAGATTTCATAAAAACAGCCTCCATTTACGGATTGGGGTATTTACGCCATCTCTGCGTTGATTGTGTCTTCACAGGCAGCCATTGCCTTCAGCGTCATATCGAGCAGTTTGTCAAGCTCCCAGCCAAGCTGATTTGCACCGCGCTCAATCACTTCACGCGAACATCCTGCCGCAAAGCCTTTGCTCTTATACTTCTTTTTCAGCGATTTCAGTTCCATGTCCTTTGTGCTTTTGGAAGGGCGCATCAGAGCGGCAGCCCAGATCAGACCGGTCAATTCGTCCGCTGCAAACAGCACCTTTTCCATTTCATGAATCGGCTCGACATCTATTGTTACGCCGCAGCCAACTGTGATTCCGTAGCCATGTGAACAGACAGAATGAATGATGTCATCGCTGACGCCGCCTTCTCGCAGAAGTTCCGGTGCTTTCAGACAATGCTCCTCCGGATACAGCTCAAAATCAATATCGTGAAGCAGTCCGACAATGCCCCAGTGTTCGGCTTCATCACCATAGCCCAGTTCATCCGCATACCACTTCATGACCGCCTCAACAGTGAGGGCGTGCTGGATATGGAACGGATCTTGATTGTATTTTTTCAGCAGAGCAAATGCATTCTCCCTTGTTATCATTTATATTTCCTCCCAAGTTATCTTGTCACACATTGTGAATATGATTCTGACCGCAGCACGCCAATGCGGATCGTATCTATTCAGACGTCCTCACGGATAAAGTGTGTAGGCTGCCACGGTTCTTTCTCGGGAAGTCCAAACTGTGCCTTGCCGAGAGCGATCGACTTCATCAGGAAGCTCATATTCTTGGCAAGTGTTCTCATCGTCTGCAATCCTTCTGCATCAAGTGCAGCCTGTCCCTGTTCTCTTCCGTGAACGCAGTTCCAGTACTGGCTGGAAGCGACAGGCATATTGCATATGGTGAAATACTTGTTCAGTTCATCGAAGGTAGCGGAACATCCGCCGCGTCTTGCAACAACAACGCTTGCACCGACCTTCATTGTCTTATCGAAACCGGTGCTGTAAAACAGTCTGTCAAGGCAGGCGATCAGAGTAGCGTTGGCAGATGCGTAGTATACAGGCGAGGCGACTACAAGGCCGTCTGCTTCTTCAAATTTGGGTGCTATCTCGTTGACTGCGTCATTGAACACGCACTTACCGAGTTCACTGCATTTGCCGCAGGCAATACAGCCGCGGATATCCTTGTTGCCGATATGACAGACCTCAGCTTCCACGCCCTGTGCTTCAAAGGTTTTAACAAGTTCTTTTATAGCGATGGCGGTGTTTCCGTTTGCGTGTGGACTTCCGTTTATGATCAGTACTTTCATTGTATACCTCCTTTACAGTGTTTTTCCAAGCTGATAAGCCTTTTCGGGATAATCAGTCTTTTTCAGCATATCAAGCGTCCAGCAGTTTATGCCGACTACAGTACCTGCGACATCCCATTCAAGGAAATTCGTCATTCCCTTGAAACTGGCAAGTGCGCCTTCCGCTGATTCTATTGTATCATCCGCCATAGTGAGCATAAGAACAGCTTTTTTGCCGCCGTGCAGCAGAGCATCATTGGCATAAAAGCGGTCAATGACTGTTTTCAGCTGTGCGTTGATATCATAGTAATAGATAGGGGAGATGAGCACGATTGCGTCTGATTCGAGCAAATGTGGATTCAGCTCGGTCATATCGTCCTTGAACACGCATACCTTGGCATCGCCGTGACATTTCTCACAAGCAATGCAGGGATGAACATCCTTGAATGCTGCGTCAAAGCGAAAGATCTTGTGACCTGCTTCTTCAGCACCCTTTATGAACTGTTCAGTCAGATATGCTGTGGTTCCGTTCTTGTGAGCTGAGCCTGTGATGATTGTGATTTTCATTGTGATTTACCTCCTTGGGTTTATGATGATGCAGTGATGTCGAGCTTGTCATTTTGATCTCGACCATTCGATTGAATAGTATTTATGAGTGATATAATTGATTGAGCGGTGAACAACCTTTCCCCACACTTAACGCCATTTTGCAATCACCCGAATCGCAATTTTTAATTAGACTATCATTCACATATTACTTCATCTTCAAACAAATCATCCGGCAAGAAATCACTCATTTCATGCAATGATTTGCTGACAAGCTTATATATGAATTCAGTTGTAGAAAGAGCATATTCATAATATCTGTAACTATCGCCGTAAACTACGATTTTCATTGTATTATTCTCTGGTTTCCAATAAAAAACTGTTCCATTATCGCAATATGCCCATGGTATCAGTCCGTTTATATCGGGAAAGAATTCAAATGGATAGCCCTCGTATTCATTCGGAACATATCCAAATGACAAAGCATCCTGTTCAAAGGATTGTTTGAGAGTTTCGTATGTTTCTTTCTGTTCCTGGACCATTTGATTCCAATTATCATCAAATGGAGAAATGAACCATATATACTCATTTATTCCTTCGTTGTATTTTTCAAAAAAAGCTGCGGCATCCTTTGGAATATTAATTCCGTTGATGATTTCAAACGTGCTTTCATCATTAAATTTTGAGTATTCTCTCAGTTCATCAATAAAAGAATTCATAATCGGTAACCGTTCCTTTCATTTTCAGACTATTCATTTCCTAATAATATTCCCAAATCCAATATAACGATTCACGCAAAGGATAGCTTCGCATCGCTGGTGATTCAGTGGTGCGGGGATTTGTATCAGTGGTTATTCAGCCAGAGAAGCGCATTTTGATAAGCTGCTGCCCAGTCCGGATACCCCTCCGACTGACAGCGGCTGATAAGCCTCTGAAGCTCTCCTACCAGCTCGCTT
>JAGCYM010000049.1 GCA_017960805.1 Ruminococcus sp. | reverse complement strand
GGCAAATGTGTACTCAGGGAGATCCTGCTCAATGTCTAGTGTCAGCGAAAGAGTATCTGCTGTAACTGTGAATCCGTCCATGCTGAATGTAGCTGCTTCGTCTATATCGGAGATGTCTATTTCAGCTGTCCACTCACCCGTTATGACGTTGCTGCATTCTGTAAGTCGTGATTCGATAAATTCTAATGTGCGTTTGTCAAAGTTATTATCTTTCCAGTACTGCTTCCATTCCTCGTCGGTATGTGAATCAAAGCCAACATCGTTGCGCCAGTTCTCCTGTTCAGCGATAAGTGCGTCTTGGATATCTGATACGTCATCGGTTGTAATGATATTCTTGATAGTTATACCGACTCTGCTGTCTGAAAGTTCCTTTTCAGTCAGGTAGAACGTTGCATAGTATGTGTCTGGTTCGTCGCCTTTTGTCAGACGTGCCATATTTGCCAGATTGCTCTGATTCGTAAGTTCTGTACATGCGCCGTCTTTTACCTTTGAAAAAAGTGGAACAGCCACGGTATTATCTGGAATGAATGTGTCTTCGTTAAGCTTCATTTCAACTGACAGCATTAGTGTGTTGTTATCGTAGTACATACCAGCTGTCGATACTGTCATACTGTCGCTGCCTGTAAATACAATACGGTTCTCGGAAATGTTTTGTTCCATTCCGCTGACGTCATTGCCATTCATGAGCGGAAGTTCATCTGAAATGTTACCGCTTGGTTCTGTTTTGTGGAGTATGCTTTTGAAGTGGCCGAATCCACCGGTAGCTGCGGTAACGGTCAGACCTGATACAGCTGTCAGAACAGCGGCAGCGCAGATAATTATCATTTTCGGATTGATGTGGCGTGTCGGGCGTTTTTTCTTTGTGCCGTCAAGCACGAGCTGTTTGATGCGCTCAGTGTTACATGACTTTTCCTCTATTTCAGGAAGTTCTCCGGCATACTCAGAGAACAGATCGTGTAGATCATATTTCATTGCCGTAACCCCTTTCCTCAAGCATTTCTTTCAGTTTGTTCCTTGCACGATGAAGTGCGGTTTTGCAGGCTGACTCGCTCATGCGCATTTCAGTCGCTATCTGTGGAATCTTCTGATAATAATAGTAGAATCTCAGAAGGAGCTCACGGTTGCGCGGCTCCATTTCTCCGATGGTGCGGTTGAGCTCATCGGCAAGCATACGGCGTTCTGTTTCGGACTCAATATCGGAGCTGTCTCCGAGTTCTATCTCATCAATTTCAACCGTGAAGTGCATTTTCCTCAAACGGTCGACTGAAAGGTTACGTGCAATAGCCGCCATATATGAGCGAAAAGTCTCCGCACGGAGCTTTTCCGAATTGTTCCACATACGTATGAATACATCGGCAGTCATCTCTTCGATGTCACTTTCACTAAGAACGCCGTGAACAATGTTGCTTATGACAGTGCTGACATAGGAACTGTACTGTTCGACAAGCATCACAAGCGCTTTTTCATCTTTTCTGCGAAGCTGTCGGACAAGCTTTTTGTCTTCCACCTGTATGCCTCCTTTCTCGTTTCTGCTATTATGTACGGATCAGCTGATCAAAAGGTTACATCAATTTTTCTTAATACTACTAAATGATATCTCAATCATAATTCAATGTCAAGAAAGATAGCTGAACCATGGTACGAGATTATTCTTAGCTAAGCTTTCTGTATAGTTTTAGAATGATGAGAAAAACGTCTCAGGAAAAGAAAATCTCCGAGGATTTCTCCCCGGAGACAATACTTATTTCTTCATTAACAAGAATTATTCATTTGAAGGATTGCCATTGCTGACATAGAGTGTGATTGTTGAACCAGGTTCTATTTCTTCTTTAACTTTTGGTTCCTGATCTATTACAGTACCTTCTTTTTCAGAAGAATCAACACTCTGTGTATTGACACGAAGTGAATAGTAAGATGCAAGTTCGGAAGCGTCTTCTACAGTCATTCCGATATAATTATCTACTGTAACAGACTCTTTGCCTTCTGTGCTCACATATAGCTTGACGCTCGTTCCTTTGGGAATCATCTCGCCAACCTTTGGATCAGAATAAATAACATACCCTGGCTTTATAGTGTTGACTTCTATGTTATATACCTCGACTTTTATTCCTCTGACATTTAATGTCTCAACGGCGAGATCTTTATACATATTTTCAACATCCGGCATTTCGATAGTATCATTATCTGATGATGCTTCCGTGTTAAGGAAACTCTCCTTCATCGATTCAGGAATAGCAGTATATATTATTTCTGGTATTTCTTTATTGACTTCCCATTTGTCCTGAGTCGTTCCATAGTCGCTTATAATGGTATTATCATTGTACAGCAATAATAATAATATAGTGGAATCGTCTTTTGTTAGTGTTATATGAATTGCATCAGCAAGAGCAGGATCCTGTGATGTATCATTTGGAAGCTGTGTCCATTCTCCATTATTGAAAATTGAGATCATCTTTTCACATATACCTTCATCAGGTTCAAACTCGACACTGGGATTTGTTTTTGCAATCTTTATTTTATATCCATTCAGATCTCCGAACGGAGAAGGTGCTGGTTCAGCTTCTGTCGTAGTTGAAGTTTCTGATGTGGTTGAGTCTTCAGAAGACAAATCTGCCATTGGTGATGAAGCACGGTTTTTAAGCATTAATCCTCCGCCGACACCGATCGCCGTAATCAGTAGAAGTGCAGATGCTATAGAAGTGAATCTCTGCCATATCGGCTTTTTATACTGCTCTACACCTGAAACTTCAATGTTTCCGTCATAATTGTTATCTTTGCTTCTTTCATTGTAGATCTTTCTGCTCATTGCAAACATCCTCTCCTTTTCTTTATCAGAAGCGGGACAGTGAGCCGCAATTTTCTTTTTAGTTTCATCATCGGCATTTTCAAAAATGTCAAGGTTGAATTCCTCGTTATTCATAACTGTTCCTCCTCTTAAAGTGTGATATTCATCGAGGTGAGTTCCTTGCGAAGTTTTTTAAGAGCACGGCTTAAACGCGTTCGGACTGCTTCAGGAGTCAATGACACTAATGCGGATATTTCTTTTGCGCTGCGCATATAGAAGAATTTCTGTATGATTATAGTGGAGTCAGGTTCTCCAAGAAGTTCTATACAATTCATCAAAGCACTGTGGGTCTCTTTATTCTCAATGTATTTTTCAATATCATCAGGAGCTTTGATATTAACGGTTTCTTCATCATCGAGAGATATGATCTTTTGTTTGCTGCGTGTAAGCTTTGAAAAAATGTCTGAGGATTTACGTCGAGCTATTGTTCCGACGAATCCGGATACATCTCCGCTCAGGTCTTTGCTGTTGTCATAGTATATATAAATTTCAGCAAAAACTTCGCCCACACATTCCTCTATATCTTCCCGTGAAGCACAGGTCCTTAGTCTGCTAAAAACTATTGTATAGACGTAGTTGAAGTATTCTTCAAAAAGTGTTCTTTGAGCTGATTCTTTTGATTTAGTGGAAAGATTTCGATATTCTTCGTGTGTCACGGTTTATCACCTCTTGTGGAAAAAGCTTTTTAACGCGTCTGACAGCTTTCATCATATCTATTCCGTCTCCTTAGCAGAAACGTGACAGCTGTTCAATATATTTTTATTTTTTAATTATAGTAGCTGCATAAGTATATGAAGAATTAGAGTAAATGAATGTTTTGATATCAGCGTATAACCTTTTGATCAAGAAAATGCTGAGAGATCTCTATTTGCTGTTAGGCACATTCTAGCATTAACAAAATAGACTTGTCAAGTATTTAGAGAATAGCGAAAATACAGCTATTGCATTTCTGGGATAAAAGTGGTATAATAATCAGGACCCTTCCTCACATTTGGGATAGGGATCATTATTTAAGGAGCGATTCATTATGTCAAAGAAATTCTACATCACCACCCCGATTTATTATCCTTCGGGCAATCCGCATATCGGACACAGCTATACAACTGTTGCGTGCGATTCAATAGCCCGTTACAAGCGAATGCAGGGATACGATGTAATGTTTCTTACAGGCACTGACGAGCACGGTCTTAAGATAGAGCAGAAGGCTGCTGAGGCAGGTGTAACTCCTAAGGAGTACGTTGATGTCATCGTTGACAAGTTCAAGAAGCTCTGGAGCTATATGAACATCTCCTATGACCGTTATATCCGTACTACAGATGATTACCATGTTGAAGCGGTACAGAAAATATTCAAGGCTCTGTACGACAAGGGCTATATATATAAGGGCGAATACTCCGGCAAGTACTGTACTCCTTGCGAGAGCTTCTGGACAGAATCACAGCTTGACGAGAACGGCTGCTGTCCTGAGTGTCACAGACCAGTTAAATTCGCAAAGGAAGAGGCATACTTCTTCAAGATGTCTCCGTTTGCTGACCGTATAGAGAAGCTTCTTCTTGAGACGGACTATCTCCGTCCGAAGACGAGAGCAGTTGAACTTGTAAACAACTTCATCAAGCCAGGTCTCGAGGATCTGTGTGTATCCAGAACATCATTCACATGGGGTGTTCCTGTATCATTTGATGAGAAGCATGTTGTTTATGTTTGGATAGATGCGCTTTCAAACTATATCACAGCTTTAGGCTATGAAAACTCTGCATACAACGATTATGACAAATTCTGGCCTGCAGATGTTCACATGGTTGCAAAGGATATCATGCGTTTCCATGCCATCATCTGGCCGGCAATGCTCATGGCACTTGATCTTCCGCTGCCGAAGCACCTTGCTGTTCACGGCTACATCACCATGCAGAGCAAGGGCGGCGAGAGCGTGAAGATGTCCAAGTCTCTTGGAAATGTCGTTGATCCGTTCATTCTTGGTGAGCGCTACGGCTGCGACTCCATAAGATACCATATCCTCCGCGAGATGGCTCTTGGCGCAGACAGCCTTTTCTCTAACGAGATAATGATAAACCGCATAAATTCTGACCTTGCAAACGGTTTCGGAAACTTAGTTTCACGCACTGTGGCAATGGCTGACAAATACTTCGGCGGAACACTTCCGACAGAGCGTGAGAGTGCTGATATCGACGAGGAGTTCAAATCTGTTGTTACAGGGCTCTGTCCTGCTGTTGACGTCTTTGTTGATGAGACAAAGCTTAAGCAGGCTCTTGAGGCTATATTCGAAGTTGTATCCCGTGCAAATAAGTATATTGACGAAACTGAACCATGGAAGCTCGGCAAGGACGAGGCTATGAAGCCTAGACTCGCTGCAGTTCTTTACAACCTGCTTGAAGCTATCCGTGTCACATCAGCTCTTCTCGCACCGTTCATGCCGACAGTAATGCCTAAGGTATGGGAGCAGATAGGCGCAACAGCAGCTGATGTTGAATATGATAAACTCGGAAAATTCGGCGTTCTTCCTGCAAATGTCACTGTTCACAAGGGAGAGATACTCTTCCCTCGTATTGATGTTGACAAGGAGATAGAAGAACTTAATGGTATTCTTGCAAAGAATATGGCAGAAGCACAGTCAAAGCTTTCATCAGAGGAAAAGGGCGAGGGTGCTCCCGAGCCTGAGAAGATAGAACTTCAGCCTGAGATCTCAATCGATGATTTTGCAAAGGTTGAAATCCGTGTAGCAAAGGTTATTGCTTGTGAAAAGGTTAAGAAGTCAGATAAGCTCCTTTGCCTCCAACTTGATGACGGAATGGGAGGACGTCAGGTAGTATCCGGTATCGCAGAGTACTATACTCCTGAGGACCTCATCGGAAAGAAGCTTCAGCTCATCGCTAACCTGAAACCTGTTAAGCTTCGCGGCGTGGACAGCAACGGAATGATATGCGCTGCTGATACACCTGACGGGGTTAAGGTCATCTTTGTAGATGATTCCATACCTGTTGGTTCTAAAATCAGATAATTACCGAAAGGACGGGCAATACCCGTCCTTTTTCACTAGAAAAACATGGTTATACGCGTAAAACAGAAAAGTTGAAAACCAGCTGCGATATATACTATTTTATATGCTTATATTCAAAATTAATCAAGATTTATATTGACTTATTCTGTCGATAGGTGTATAATTAGAACGTATTGCAAATACTAACTTAATTATATATCTGGAGGTTTTTTCAATGAGCAGAGTTTACAATTTCAGTGCTGGTCCTGCTGTACTTCCTGAGGAAGTTTTAAAGGAATGTGCAGATGAAATGATGGATT
>JAGCYM010000048.1 GCA_017960805.1 Ruminococcus sp. | reverse complement strand
TCAGTTCTTTCGAACTAAAATATCTTAATCCTGTTCAATAACGCTTGCGTTATTACTGCGCATTTTTTACTCTTTGCTTGAGCTGTTCTTTCAATTCCTCAAAAGAATCTCAAGGGTCGTTACTTTTCTTGCATTGTTCAATTTTCAAGATGCCGCGCTGCTATTTCAAGCAGACTTTTTGCTGTCTTATCGCCTTGCCGCGTTCGACAGTAATGTTATTATACCACCGTTTCCAGCCTTTGTCAACTCAAACTTCAAGCTATTTTTCTTCTGTTTTTTAGTGAAATCACACAAGCTGTATATACCCCTATAAAAAGAGCAACAGCCTTAACTCCAAAACCCAAAGGAGATAAGACTGTTCTGATTCGCCCTCTATTTACAATAGGAATACGGATAGCTAAGGAATTTTACAGTCGCGTCTGCGCTATCCTATCAGCCGCGAGCCCCGCCTTGGCAGCCTCCATCTACTCGATTGTGCAGATTGAGCAGACAAATTTTGCTTTTGGTTTGTAATTGTATTATACAACTTCGTTTTTCTGTTTTCAACTCACATTCTGACTTTTTGGTGCACAATATGAATATATATCAAATAATTATTTTTTAACACTTTCTTCATAATGTTGATTTACCCGATACGTCTTTCTCTTAAAACGCCTATTCTACGTTATTTTGTATTTACTTTTAACCCTTCAACGCTGCTTTATTTTAATCGTTTTTATTTATTGACTTTATAGTTAATACTTATGTTGTTTTTTTGTGCATCTTTTTATAGATTTCACCTTGCATTTCATCGTTTTCAGTGGTATAATTTTACTATAAGTATTTCACTACTATATTGGTAGGTGTATTAATGTCAAATAAAGAATTCAAGGATCTGAACAAGCGTGAACTGGTAGATCTCGTTTATAAGATGATGGATGTAGATGAACTGAACACTGATGTTTTGCCTCCTACTGAACAAGTTCGAGCTGTTCATGATAAACTTGCCTATCGTGCAAAACTTAGGAAAGTTCTTACCAGTACTATCTCAATACTTATTGTCGTTGCAGCTGTCGCTGTTCTTGTTTCTACGTTGTTTATTCCAGTTATTCAGGTATCTGGAGATAGCATGGAACCAACGTTATATAATGGGGATATTATACTTTTGGTAAAAACCGATCACTATTCTCAAGGTCAGTTGTGTTGTGTTGCTTGGCAGAATAAACTACTTTTAAAGAGGGTTATTGGTCTGCCTGGCGATAAGATTGACATTGATGCTGATGGTAATGTTTCTGTTAACGACGTTCTTCTTAACGAACCTTATTTAATTAACAAAAGCCTCGGGGAATGTGATATTTCGTTCCCATATAATGTTCCCGATGAAAAGTACTTTGTGCTTGGTGACAGACGCGACACGTCCATAGATAGCCGTAGCTCAGCAGTCGGTTGCATTAGTACAGATCAAATGGTTGGCAAAATGTTATTTCGTATCTGGAAATCAAAGAAGTAAAACGAGTAGATTTATAATTTTATTGTAAAGGAAGTGATGATGTCTTGAATAAGTCCTTAAAAATGTACGTACAACATCTTCGGACTAATAAGAAAAAACGTAAACAGTTAGCAAGCATTGTCACTGCTTTGTCTGTATTTGTTTCTGGTAGTGTCTTCTGGCAATTAAGAGAAATCGGAACCGCTATGATGGACACAGACTATGAAATTGAAGGGAACCTAGTTGCAGATTCATTATCAAACTCCATAGAGTTTGAAACTCAAGATGTTTGGGAAGCCTCACTCCCACCGCTTACAGATAATGCGAGCGAAAACCTTGCACGCATAGCTGAGTCTCAATTGGGCTATACCGAAAGCAGTATTAATTTCGTTCATGCTGAAGACGGAGAAACCCACAACGGCTACACTCGGTATGGTGCATGGTACGGTAACCCATATGGTGATTGGAATACAATGTTTACTTATTTCTGCATGAATTATGCTGGGATTAAGAACGATGATATTCCTTATGGCTCTGGATGCTGGGCATGGTCACTCGAACTAGACAAAGCAGGTCTTATTACTCCTGTTACACGAGGTTCGCCAGTACGTGGTGACATTCTCCTTATAGACTCTGATTTAGATGGAAAAGCTGACAGATCATGCATTGTAAAAGAAACTTTAGAAGAATCAGATGTGATTGTTGTAATTGAAGGAGATATTGATGGAATTGTCGAATTAAAAAACTACTCTATTAACGACAAACATTTACTTGGTATGGTCTCTCTCTTACATATCACCACTGACCTGCCAATACTCCCCGAAATTCCTTCAGATGTCGCTTTCACAGCTGAAAGCAAATCAGGAATTAGAGTTGAGGCACACGCTGATTTGGGAGCGTTCCCCCAAAATACGAAGATGTTCGTCTTTGATATTTCCCAAGATGAAGCCATTCATGCTGTTGCTGACCACTTTAGTAGCGAAGTAATCAATGATATCGAAGCTGTCGCTTTAGATATCACGTTCACTTCTCCCGATGGCAAGGTGCTTGAGCCTTCTGAAAATTCGCAGGTTAGTGTTAGCATTATACTCCCAGAGGATCACACTCTCTCATGTGAGAATCTCTCACTGTTCCACGTCTTCAGCGACGGCG
This sequence comes from Ruminococcus sp., assembly GCA_017960805.1. Classification (GTDB taxonomy): domain Bacteria; phylum Bacillota; class Clostridia; order Oscillospirales; family Ruminococcaceae; genus Ruminococcus. The sequence goes on along the minus strand of JAGCYM010000048.1, from coordinate 29,270 downwards.
ATATTAAAGAGGTTGAGAACGCTGATGTTTCTGTCGATGGAGCTATATTTGTGGCAGAGAGTTTCTCAACATATGTTTTAGTCGGGAGTAATTGGATTCCAAGTGAACACTTAACTTTGGTAAATGGATCATACGTCAATAATACCAGTGGTAATCCATACGTTGTACACGTTGGTGACATTATTGATGTCTTTATGACAGGAAATAATAATATCACTGTTACCAACAATAATAGTAATGGACATAACAAACTTGATTCCATTGATGGCGGTAATCAAGAGCCTTATACAATAACATATAATGGTATTTCTTACGAAGGAATACACCGACAATATCGAGCGGTACTTAACCAGCCTGTTCAAATCAGCAATAGTGTTGATACGCTCTATCTTAATATCCTCGATAAATACCAACAATACTTTGTGTGGATCGATGGATCTCCTTGCCCTGCAAATAATTTAATACATAATAATTATCCTAATTCCGAATCAAACCCATATATAGTATTTGTCGGACAAACATTTGATGTATTTCTAAATAATAGCTATTTTTCACTTCCAACCAACGGAACCGGCGACAATAGAAAACTTATTCCTGTCGAAACAGATTCTAATGCAATAGTCACCTATGATAATACAACAATATCTGGTTATAAACGCAGCTTTCAAGCAGCAAAAACTGGAGATGTTCAATGCCAATCAGACGATAATATGCAAACTTTTTACATTAGAGTTATTGATGGCAACGCAAACCTAACTCAACCTGATATTTATGTAAAAACTGAATTTGAATACAAAAACATAAACAGGGTTAAAGAACATCTTGCTGGATTTAATCTACAAAATATAGATGGATATGTTCCTAACGGTCCCGGACAATATAAAGCTCAACCTACTCCTCGTCCTTACGCTATCACAGAAGGTCAAGAATTTGAAATATACATAGAAGGTGAATATGAGTTTACTCTTAAAAATTATAATGTGGATTTCTACGCTCCTTCTTACAACTGTAATCTAACCTCCTCCAGCGAACCGAAGATTCAAGAAATACAATGTGTGGACGAGCACCCTACTAGTGTAACTGCACTAAGATTTAAAGGTCTTAAGCCCGGTGAAGTCGAGATAAAACTTACTTCAACAGACGGTACAACTAAATCTATGTGGGTAAGAGTTCTGCCAAACAACGAAATCTTCGATCACGCCGATATGGAAATAGCAGACGGTGGAAAATATACCGTTACAAGTACTTCTTATGAAAATGGTATAAAGAAAACAGTAATTAAAGTATATGATGCATATGTAAGCTATGTAAATTCTGCTAAATTACTTGATTCAACAGGAAATCCTTTAGCCCTAAATAAGAAGTGGACTTCAGAATACGAATACGAGTTTAGTTCAGATCTTGGTGATTATGCACCCAAAGGTGAATCTGGTGAAACTCAACACGAATTCACATCAGCTCAAGGATATGGTGGTCACCCAAAGGATTATAATATTAACGATGTTAAAAGAGTTGTATTTGATGTTAATATTACATTAGAACCGTTTAAGCAATGCACTATTACAGATGGCACAGAAGGCATTTGGGAAAATCTTCTTGGTGGCAATGAAACAATCCAAAACGTAGTCTGGTCTTTCAATGATCAAGGAATAATTGATGCAATAAACAAATGTCCGATGACAAACGGTCTTGATTTTACAATTCGCTCAGATGCAGCTCTTGTTAATCTACAAGCAATTAAAGTTCTTGACGGAAATAAACCATCTGAAAACCAATTCAGTTTTGAATTACTTCAACAAATAGGTGGTTCTGATGTCGTAATAGATACTGTAAAAAATGATGCAGAAGGAAACATTTTATTCTTGAACCAAAAGTATGACCAACCAGGTGAATATAAATACAAGATTCATGAAGTACTCCCAACAACCGTATCACAAAACCAGGATATGATATATGCGCAAGATCAAGAAATAATAATTGATGTTTCTACAATTCAGATACCAAATAGTTCTGGTGGCTATATAAATGCTCTTAAGGCAGAGATGCGAGGTGAACCACCAACTCTAAGCAATTATACCGCCTACACTCTCCCCTCAACAGGCGGAACGGGAGATCTGCCGTACATCATCTTCGGGTCGGCGATGATCTCGGGAGCACTGCTCCTGCTGTACAGACGAAGGAAAAAGGAGGTAGCGCAATAAAAAAATGGCCTCCGAACTCAAACGAACAAACCACATTTATAAAAATGAAAGGAATCATACTATGAAAAAATCAATTAAATGCTTATCGGCAGTCCTTATGACATCAGTCCTCGCCGTCTCGGCGGGAGCGGTCGCAGCACCTACTTTTGCAGGCGCATACGATATCACAATGTCCTCGACGACAGGTCACACGTATACAGCATATCAGATATTCGATGGTGACCTTTACGAATCAGGCAGTACCAAAACCCTGTCAAATATTACTTGGGGCGCAAATATCAACGATTCTACTTTTTTGACTGCTCTTCAAGGTTCATCGGCATTTGGCTCTACAAATCCTTTTGCAGGAAAAACAACTGCTGCACAAGTCGCAAGTGTGGTCGATAATTGGGATGATACTACAGATGCAGCAAAAATAAAGGCTTTTGCTGAGCTTGCAGCTGCAAATCTCAATACAACAGCCGGTGTTAGCGGCACAGGAACTATCACTATTGATGCTGTTAATGCAGGTTACTATCTGATCAAGGATACAACAGCATCAGCTTCTATGCCTGCGGGCGGTACTTACTCCGACTTTATGCTCAAGGTCGTTTCAGATGTAACAGTTGCTGCCAAGGACGAAACAGTTACATCGGACAAAAAAGTGACCGACGCAAACGATTCCGATGGCTCTACAGAACCAAACAAGACTACTGCTGACTACGATATCGGCGACGATGTTCCCTATGTACTGACGTTCACTCTTCCTGCCAAATATGCTGAGTACGAAAAGTATCCTATTACATTCACCGATGATATGTGCGCAGGTCTTACATATAACGGTGACGCCAAGATATACTACGGTGCAGGCGATACTACAGGAACAACTATTTCCTTATCCACCACAACCGGAACAGAATACACAGGCGGACAAAAATACACCTATTCCATTGCTGATCTGAAGGCTGCACAGGAAGCAGCAGAAACGGGTAGTGCATTGAAATCTCTTGCCGCTGGTTCGGTAATCAGAATCGAATACACCGCAAAACTGAATGCAGGTGCAGTTATCGGCAGTGCAGGCAACCCCAATAAGTACAGTGTTACATTCGCCAATGACCCGACATGGTATGATGACGGCGTAGGCGGAACACAGCCTGATACCCCTCCTACAGGCACTACACCTGAAAAAGTTAACACCGTTTTCACATACAAGCTGGTTGTTAACAAGGTAAAGAGTGATAATACCGCACTTACAGGTGCTGACTTTACTCTCTACAAGTTCATCAAGAGCGCGACGGGCAGCGATACATACGGTGAAGATAAAGGCACATGGACGTCCGTTACAGCCCTCAATTCAGGCGAAGGCGCAGTGAATCCGACAAAGGCAACTTCGGCAAACGGTACAGTTGCAGATTCAGTATTCACATTTGCAGGTATTGATGACGGCGTATACAAGCTCGTTGAGTCCACAACACCTGAGGGTTACAATACCATTGACCCCATAATATTCACGATTGCCCCCACAGCAGACGGCGATTTACCTGATACTATCAATCTTGGCTCTGCATCATTCAGCTGCACCGACTCAACAGGCGCTATAGAAGGCAACGTTATCAACAACGCAGGCGTAACCCTCCCCGGCACAGGCGGCATCGGTACGACAGTATTCTACATCATCGGCGGTCTGATGATAACAGGCGCACTCGTTCTGTTCATCGTAAAGAAGAGAATGAACATCAAGGAAAAGTAAACCTTAATTAACCCGCACAGCGGCGGAGGCTCTCCGCTTCCGCCGCAGTATCGCGGCAGGGAGGACTCAATGAAGAAGCACCTTTTCAGCATACTGATAATTGCAATGTTCCTCATTGGATCGTCCGTGCTGCTATATCCCGCAATAAGCAACTATGTAAACTCCAAGCACGCATCGAAGGTCATCGCGACCTACAACGAGGTGCTCACCAACTCCGACGAAGACAAGCTCAGCGGCATACTCGACTCCGCTACCGACTACAACACCCGTCTCCGCTCGGCACTACCCGACGCCTTCTATATCCCTTCAAACGTTTCCGGATATAACGAAACACTTGATATCACTGGAACTGGTATCATGGGATACATCGACATTGATAAAATAGGAGTAGAGCTCCCTATATATCATGGAGTAGGAAAAGAAGTTCTGCAGGTCGGTATAGGTCATCTCGAAGGTACAAGCCTCCCTGTCGGCGGCGAATCCACACACTGTGTACTGTCAGGTCACCGTGGCCTTCCAAGCGCAAAACTATTCACTGATCTTGATGAACTTGAGATAGGCGATACATTTACTATAACAATACTTGACCGACTGCTAACCTACAGAGTCGACCAGATACGCATAGTTCTTCCTACTGAAGTTGATGATCTGCAAATTGTTAATGGAAAAGATTACTGCACACTTATGACATGCACACCATATGGGATCAACACACATCGTCTTCTGGTCCGTGCAGTACGTACTGAAAATGCTGAAGTTAAAAAAGGCGTATTCGTAAAGAATGAAGCCTTCAAAGTCGATACACTTATTGTCGCTCCGATCATCGCAATACCTCTGCTTTTTATTGCACTGATCCTATTATTCCTGCACGACAGACTCGGAACACAAAACGTCTCTAAATCCACTGCTAAAAAAGAAAAAAATACTCCTGAAAAGAAAGAATAGCGAGGTGATGAAAATGCCGAAGAACAACAGAATAATCTCAATACTGATGAGCATCGTTGCAGCATTCTCGCTCCTTATGATGTTCATACCAGAATCAGCTTCAGCATACAGCACAACTTCTCTCATCTGCTTAAGTGACGACAGACCTGTTCCAGGCATGAACTGGAAAATCTATCGTGTCGGAGAAGTAAAAGATAATGAATTCGTCCTCACCGGTGATTTTAAAAACTATCCGGTTTCACTTACAGATCTGACAACTGAAAATATCAATGGTACTGCAAAAGCACTTGAAAGCTTTGTTATAGGTGACAGTTTACAATTCCTTTCTGAGTGTGATACAAATGAGAACGGAACTGCTTCCTTCTCCTCTCTTGAGCCCGGACTATACCTTGCAATAGCTAAAAGCGTTAAAATAGAGAAAGAAATATTCCACGCTTCTCCTCTTCTTTTTGAAGTCAAAGATTCAACCGATGGAGAAAACAAGATTTTTCCTAAGATGTCAAGCACATTTTCTTCAACAGTAGCGTATACCAAATACACTGTAAAGAAGGTATGGGTTGACAAAGAAGAAGGAGATGTAAATCGTCCTGTTTATGTAACTGTAGACCTTTACAAAGATGGAACGCTAATGGATACAGTCACACTGAATGAAGAAACCAACTGGCAATACAAATGGGAAGAGCTGGATCCGGAAGCTGAATGGCGTGTAGTTGAACGTGAGATCCCGGTAAAATACGATGTTCTTATCGATTACAATTCTACTCAGTATCTTATTAAAAACACATATAATCCAAATCGTATCACAGGAAACGGAGAAGGAACGCTGACAACTTCAGCAACTACTTCTAATCTGACAACCACAAACACCAACACAACAACTACTACAGTTACAACCGATGTGCTTATGTCTACAGACAAAAAGTCAACTCTGCCATCCAGTACTACCGCTCCTGCCACATCCGACCCCAAGCTTCCGCAGACAGGTCAGCTCTGGTGGCCTATACTTCCTCTATCTGCAGGCGGAATTATACTCATTATCGCAGGTCTTTTAATTCCCAAGAGGAAAAACGATGAAGAATAAACTTCGAATATCTTTGATATCAACAGGAACAGTACTGATTCTTTCAGCACTGTTCCTGTGCTTATATAATATATCAGAAAACAAAAGAGCATACAGAGAGTCAGAAAGCACTCTTGCACAGCTTAAATCTGTTATTCCTGAACCAGTGATCACTACCAAAACTATCACAACTACTGAACCCGATCTGTATGCACAGTATGAAACAGTAACTACAGCTGTCCCTGAAAATATAACAATAGACCTTGATGGTACCCTCTATTGCGGCTATTTATCACTCCCCTCTCTTGGCATCGAATTACCAGTTGCCAATGAGTTTTCATATCCGGCTCTCAAAACTTCTCCCTGCCTGTATAGTGGCACTGTTGCCGGTGAAGATCTTGTCATAGCCGCACATAATTACAACAGCCACTTTGGAAGGATCAAAGAACTCACTAACGGAGATGAAATCATATTTACTGACTGCAGCGGCATAAAGAACAACTACACCGTAATAAGTTCAGAAAGCCTAGATGGTACTGATATTTCTTCAATGCTCAATGGAAATGGTACCGACTGGCAGCTCACTCTCTTTACATGTGATCTGAGTGGAAAAGCTCGTATAACTATTCGCGCAGAACTTAAAAAATAGTAAAAACTCCCACATAAGCGGAGCATGATCGCTCCGCCTGTGAGAGTTCCTTCGCGGACATTTATTCTTTACGTTTTTCAACAAGTCCGCTTATCCCCTGAGCCTGTCCAAAACAAACTCATTTCCCAGAAAAAACAGATTTCTGTTGTTTTTTTACTGCTAGTTCTATTACGCGGTATGCACCATCATAGATTCCTGCTCTTTTTGCTGTGATGATATGGTCACACATCTGCTCGATTATGTCACCATTTTTCTGCAGAAGGTCAATCATTGCTGAAGTCTCGAGCATTGTTCCGCACTCGTAAGTTCCGTCTCCGACTTCTGCAGACCTGATAGCCCCCCACGCCTCATGACCGCCGACTCGTTTGATCATGAGTTTCGGTATCGGGTAGAATGCCAGTTCACTCGGCTTTGTAATAAGAACATCTGAAGCGCGCATAAGCAGATTGGTCGAATAAACTGCGGCAAAAATATCATTATGACAGAATACATGTATCCCGCTCACGTCACCGCTGTAAACTTTATTCGAAAAATCTATAGTTGCTGAAAAATCATCAAAATGCTCAACCGCAAGCTCACTAAGTTGCGGTATTGCTGCTTTCAGCTCTTTCCAGACTTTAATATGATCACCGACATTTATGAACAAAGTCGCTTCTCCGCTCTCGATAAAAGGAAGAAGTTTCTTTATTATACCTAAAAACAGAGTACGCTGCGCACCTGCTCCACCAACTGACATAAGCCAGCGTTTAGGTTTAGAGTTGCGCATTCGCGAAATGCGCTTCTCACAGTCTGATTCAATGTTGCTTACCAGCTCATGATCAATATAATGACCTGTATAAACAACCGCATCCTTGGGCATAGGTTTAAGCTGACGTCTCTTGTCCATTCCACGAAGCGCCCTGTATCCAAGATAAGCCGATGGAGTCTGTGCTGTGTGAACTGCACCTTCTGAAAGATGCAAACCCATAGGCCAGTTATCCGGTATTGCATTTACAACATTAGTAAGTCCGGCATGAACAGCAGCCTGAGCCGGCCATACATGAGTTGCTATGAACGGAATATCCTTAGGAAGATCTCTGTATACTGAAGTCATTAGTTCAGCAACTTTTTGATCAGAAGAATTGTATGTCAGCTTACGGAAACCTTCACTGTTGAGAGGTTCCCAGACAAGTTTATTGAAAAGAACAGAACTCTGAGAAAGCTTCGATCCCATTGAGTATAGTCTGTTCTGTTCTGCAATTATTTTTCCGCATGCAGCATCACCAAAAGAATGAAGGTCAAACCAGTAAGGATCATATCCCATCGCTCTCGCTGCTGATGCCATTGCCATTGATATACGGTAATGTCCAAAACCCATGCGTATGTTTCCGATGATAACGCTCTTCTCATCAAAACTGAATGTCTGTTTCTCTGAAAGCTGTATATTTCTAACTCCAAGAGAATCACCGATTGCAGGAGCGGGCTCACATGAAAGATGGAACTCCTTATCAGCATCATCGCCATACTTCCGCATGAATTTTGCTTTGTTCTTCACAGCCTTTCTATAGGCTTTCTGCGATATCTCATTTTCAAAAATAAATTTGGATCTATCCATATAAACACCCCGTTTCGAAAAAAAGTGCTCGAAACCTATTGACAAAAACATGAAAATGTGATAGACTATATCTATCAAATGATAGCTCGCCTATCATACCACCATAATAATTTTACCATAAAAAAGGAGGTTTGTCAAGTGGAAAACGAGTATTCAGCTCAGAATTTTCGCAGTAAACGTATCCATCATGCCATTGAAATTAGTGCTCAGATGTTTCTACGCGATGGCATTGAAAGCGTAAAGATGACCGATATTGCCGATGAATGCGGCATCGGGGTAGCTACGCTTTACCGCTACTTTGGTACCAAAACGGGTATAACCATAGCAGCGATGACTCATCTTTGGGAAGATCTTAAAAAGATGTTCGGCGGAGTATTTGAATCCCCGGTCTTCAAAAAGCAGACTGGTCTTAAGCAGTGCTCAGATCTTATGCGTATGTTTATCGTTCTCTACGAGGCACACCCCGCTTTCATGAAGCTGCTCGGCGAGTTCGATCTCATGATCATACGTGAAAATGTCCCGAAGGAAAAACTTGTCAACTACGACAAGTCAATCATCAACTTCTACCCTGTATTCGAGGCTGCTTACCTGACCGGCCTTGAGGACGGCAGTGTCCGTGAGATAGAGAACTTCCAGCTCTTCTATGTATCTTTTGCACATACTTTTATGGAACTGAGCAAGAAGCTCATACAAGGTGAACTTCTGCCATCTGATGATTTTTCTATTGCTACAAAGGAGCTTGAGACAGTTATAGACGCTGCCGTTTATTTCCTGAAAAAGGAGTGACAGCTATGACTAAAAAGACCGCATCAAACAAAGTATTATGGATATTTGCGATTGGTCAGCTTGGCTGGTCAATACTGTCCGGCATAATCGCAAACTGGCTTGTATTCTTCTTCCAGCCCACCAGCGAAGAAATTGCACGCGGTCAGCTCGAATATATACCTCAAGGCGCATTTCTCGGATTAACGGCTATCGGAATGATAACCGCGATCGGACGAGTATTTGACGCTGTGACTGACCCGTTCATCGCTGGAAAGTCCGACTCGTTACGTCATAAGTGGGGAAGAAGAATCCCCTTCCTTCGCTTCGCTGCTATACCTTTTGGCGTTGTTACTGTTCTATTATTTATCTCGCCATTTTCAACCGGCAGCAAAGCCAATGTCGCGGTACTATTTGTATTCGCGATGCTGTTCTATCTATGTATGACCTGCTACTGCACACCATACAACGCACTAATTCCAGAACTCGGAAGCACTCAGAACGCACGTATCAATCTATCTACCTTCATTTCAGTAACCTATTTCTTTGGTACTGCTGTTGCCTATCTCGTTCCAAACATTGCCGGCTTCTTTATGAAGGCTATGACAGCGGAAGAGACAATTAACAGGTTCGGTGGATCCGAAGCGATGAGAGAAAAAATAGGCGAAGAACTGGCAGGACAGATAACAAGCGGAGAACTGATCTCTTACTCCAACTATTCTTCCGCTTATCGTATTACAATCGGAATTCTTGCAGCTGTAGCTATCATAGCGATGCTCGTACCGGCATTTTTGATCAACGAGAATGATTATGCCGACACAACACCATCTAAATCTACTGCATTCAGCTCGCTTATTTCAACTTTTAAGAATAAGGAATTCCGCACATTCGTATTCTCGGATATTTTATACTGGATCGGATTAACACTGTTCCAGACGGGACTATCATTTTATATCACAGTACTGCTTGGACTAGACTCCAAGATGACATTTCCTTTGTTCGCGGTAATGACAGCAATGAGTCTTGCATGCTACCCGTTTGTAAACATCTTCTCGAAGAAAATGGGAAAGAAAAAACTTACGGCTTTTGCTTTTTTGTTCTTTTCAGTTACTTTCCTTGTAACATCTGCATCTGGAATCATACCTTTCCCTGCAAAAGCATATGGTGTACTAATTGCGGTACTCGCTGCGGTACCTATGGCAATTCTGGGAATTCTTCCACAAGCTGTAGTCGCTGACATTTCTGAGGCAGACAAGATCGACACGGGAGAGAGCAGACAAGGTATGTTCTATGCCGCTCGAACATTCGCTTTCAAACTCGGCCAGTCAGTAGCAATGCTTCTATTTACAAGCATTGCGCTCATTGGCAAAAGCATTCCTAAAGGAGAGACCGGCTATGGTCTCGGGTACAGACTGACAGCGCTCATCGCATCTGTGCTTTGCCTGCTGGGAGGAGTAATATTCCTTCGCTATAACGAAAAGAAAATAATTTCAAAGATTGAGGAGGCACATTCTGATGATAAAACTTGAGTCCGTTATTTTTTCATATGAATACGGTGATGAAGTATTTACTGTTAATACATGCAGAAGTATAAAAAACGATCTTGTATCTCTTGAGATATCCACAGAGGGTGATATTTTCAACGCTTCAGTCGAGTGCTCAGATGAGATAATAATCACAGAACTCACAGCACAGTTCAAATTCGGATACTGTGAATCTGACCACATTTTCCTCAATGGTTATCAGTCATGGACGGATTCATACGAGCATTCAATCTATGATAAGATGAAGGGCATCGATCATATCCCCTTCAGTATTTCTGAAAAGTTCGCTTTCTCACAGTATGGCGACTATAACTTTACTGGATACTCCGGCGCCCCCGGCGAACTCCACGGCTGGAGCTACGGATATATACGCACTGGCGAGAGATACAACTTCGCTGGATCGCTTTCTGAAGACTGCGGCTTCACTCTTATAAGAACAAAAGCATATTCAGACGAACTGATTTTTTCAAAGGATTGTCGCGGCCTTGCTGTCAAAGGCAGATATAACGGCCTCAAACTTCTCATAACTGATGGTTACGAGAAAGAGGTTTTTGACAAATACTTTGATCTTCTCAGAATAAAGCTCAGACCTGAGGCAAAACCGATCTACGGATATACAAGCTGGTACCGTCACTATCAGAATATCAGCTCTGACATTCTTGGTGCTGACCTGCGCGCTATGGCTGATCAGAAATATAAAGCGGATGTATTCCAGATCGATGACGGATGGGAATCTGTCGTAGGAGACTGGCTGTATACTGACCATGGTAAATTTCCTGAAGGAATGGCTGCCGAAGCTGAACGCATAAAAGAAGCCGGAATGATTCCGGGTATATGGCTTGCTCCGTTTGTCTGTGAAGAGAACTCTATTCTTTATATGACTCACAAGAGCTGGCTTCTCCAGAACGACGACGGAACATATGTCAAAGGAGGCTCAAACTGGTCTGGTTTCTACGCTCTAGACATATATAATCCTGATGTCCGTGATTATCTGCGCGATGTATTTGACACCATTATCAATACATGGGGATTCAGCCTTCTGAAACTTGATTTTCTCTATGCAGCATGTATTATCCCTCGCCGCGATAAAACGCGCGGACAGGTAATGGCTGACGCTATCGATTTCCTTCGAGAGTGTGTCGGTGATGCTCTAATACTCGCATGTGGAGTACCTCTCGCATCAGTATTCGGAAAGGTTGAATACTGCCGTATCGGATGTGATGTTTCTCTGGACTGGGATGACAAACCATATATGCGTCTTGCTCACCGTGAACGAATCAGTACCAAATACTCCATACTTGATACAGTATTCAGACGTCAGCTTAACGGCCGTGCATTTCTCAATGATCCCGACGTATTCATTCTCCGCAGTGAAGGAAGTACAATGACCATATCACAGAAGATGTCACTCGGAGAAGTCAACGGCTCAGCAGGAAGTGTTATGTTCACCTCAGATGACATCGCTTTCTACGGCGATGAAGAAAAGCGCATCCTCGGTGGCTTCATGCGTATGCGAAGCGCAGAAGTTGTATCCGCCGAATTTGACGGAACCGAGCTTACAGTATCGTACCTGCTCGGTGAAAAGCTAATTACAAGAATCTATAAGATGTAAATCAAAAAATATAGCCTTCTCTCAAGCATCAACCACTTACGCATGAGAGAAGGCTTTTTCTTTTTAAAAGAAAATGTTCCGCTCTTTCGAGGGAACATTTTCATAGGGATGGGAAGATTAATCTATCAAAAATACTTAAGCTTACTTTGTTGTTTCAGGAAGCTTATCTATTGCATGTGCGTCAAGACGCTGAATAGAAAGAGCATCCTTAGCAGTAACTCCGTCACCAGGATCACAGCAGTCTGCGTTTACTGCACCCTGAGCGCTGAGAGCATACTTGTCCTTATTTGCAATAGCCTGAAGAATTGCTACTGCATCTGCTACAGTTACCTTATTATCTGTATTAGCATCACCAAGAAGAGTTACTGAAAGTGAGCTTCCTGTAGTGGATGAAACTGTAGAAACAGATGTTGTTGCTGTAGAATTAGTGGTTGAAGCAGCAGAGGTTGTAGCAGTTGTCGATGTTGCAGAAGTTGAAGTTGTCTCCTGCGACTCACCTGTATGATCATACTCATAAACCATAGTAATTGAGTTGTATGTTACTGATACATCATCACCGCTTGCGCTGTTAGCTGAAGACTTCCACCAATCCTGGAACTCAATGTATGTATCCTTGTAAGTAGCGTTCTCGATCTCAAGGCTTGCATCAGGCTTGGAAGGATCAGGAATTGAGAATATTCCGTCCATTTCAACCTCAACATCGCCGTTGCCATTATACATGAATGACTTGTTGCCCCAGCCAGCGAGTGTTCCGTCTGACTTAACGAGCTGATTGAAGCAGAGACCGCCGCCGCCGCAGAACCATGCAGCGCCTGTAGAACTGCTTGCTGTACAGTTGATGATTATCTTTGTAAGGTGCTCCTTATCCTCGATAGGAATCATAGGAACATCGTTAGGAGACATTTCAAGCTCATCAAACTTGAATACAGACTTCTTAACCTCGATATCAGGCTCAACATAGATCTGAGCATCGCTCTCCTTGTCAGAAATAACGACCTGAGCCATGGAGAGAGGAGGAAGTGTAACAGTAATACTATCATTGCTCTTGAGGCTGTTATCAATATTAACAACTCTGATACCGCTGTCTTCCTGTGTTACGAGGTAAACTGTTGCGCTCTTGTACTTGGTATCTGTGCCTGAAATGCTGATCACTTCATCCTTCTGAACCTTCTCCTTGTTTCCAAGAACAACCGTTACTTTAGAATCATCAGAATCATTGATCGAAGCAAAAGCATAGTCCTTAGAAAGATCAGCGACCTTTGTATCAACAAGGTTGTTTCCGAAGGAGCTGCCTTTTCCATCATAGTTGGTGTAAAGGTTGATAGCAGACTGAACATATGGGCACTCGGTCATTGTTCCCCAGTAAGTTGCAAAGTAAACATTGTTCAGAGCGAAAGCACCGAGAGCCTCTGCTTCTGCGATACCTGTTCTGATATCCTTACCGGTAACCTTTTCATTTGAAATGTTACCGAGGTTGTACTCTGTTACAGCAACCTTTGTTCCAGGATAGTACTCATCTACGGATTTCTGAATACGTGAAAGGAACGGGAAGAACTCAGCTGCCCATGGCTGGAGCCAGCTGTCCTCAACATATGTGGGATCGTATAAGCTTCTTGCAGCCTGAAGAATATCATCATCTGTCTTCAGACCCTGTGAGTAATAATGAACATCAATAACGTCGAGCAGACGTGAACCATTTTCCTTTTCAGCGTCAGCCATCTGCTTGAGATAATAATCAAGATACCAGCTGTAATTGCTCTTTACAGCCTGCCAGTCGGAATCTGTGAAACCATTTCCGCTCTCTGCAGCATTTATACAAGGAAGCATGCCCCAGAATGCTGGTCCGAATATTTCAGCCTTGGGATCAACAGCCTTTACAGCCTTAGCAAGTTCAATGGACTTGGAAAGGAGCTCCTCGTTTGTCATTTCCTCTGGATGGAGGTATGGATGTGTGTCATTCCAGAGAGCCGGCTCATTATCAAGTGAGTAGCCCTGGATACCAGTCGCTGAAGAAGCATCGCCGAACTTCTTAACAATGTAGTTTACATACTCATCCATATATACTGTATCATCAGTTAGATCAGGCTCATCAGCAAATGCGCTGTCCTTCTTGAATACTACCTTGTTCCAACGCTTTGAAGGAGCTGTCTCTTCTTTTGAAACGTCACCGTTCTTATCAGCGGATACATATCCAGCCATCTGAAGAGTAGCAAGCTTATATTCAATGTTGTACTTCTTTGCAATATCAGAAAGCTTTGTAACAGCGCCTGCAGGGCCATCGCCTTTATCGCCCTGATTTGTATCGCTGCTGTTATGCCAGTCTTCACCTGCGTTAGACCAGTTAGTCTCCCAGTTATATCCGGTGAAACGGTTTCCGCCCTGTCTTATGTTATTTACTGTAACATTCTTGAGATTTGCGGTATCATATGCGTTGACACCATAAATATACGGGCTGATTGAAGTTTTAGGTGCACTGAGGTCAATTGTCACCTTTGAAGTTGCTTCACTTGATTCAACTGCGGTAGCAATCGGAAGTGATGAAGCTGATGTAACTGTACAAAGAGCTGCCAGCACTGCGGCAAAAGGTTTCTTTATCATGTTAACTGTTCCTCCATTTTATATTTTTCTATTACTTCATATTTCTATTCTTCATTATCTGTGTCCTGTTTTTTATGTCTGAACGGAGCTCTTTTCCATGAATCGATGTCAGGTTCCGGGAAGGATATGTAATTTACAAGTGATTTTGCTAATGTAAGGATTCCTACAAGCGGAACATTATGAACATATCCATATATCGGGAACGTTTCTCCACCGGTATTAGCTGTCAGCTGCCACATAATTCCGAGCTTTTCGCATCGGTCAACTATGACAGAAACCGTTTCAATCGACATGTCAAGTTCCTTTGAGATACATTCCTTTGTTAAAATGTTGTTTCTGCTGAGTGTCTCAGCATAAGAAATTACCTTCATAGCATTCTCATCTGAAAGCAGCGAAAACAGCTCAAGAAGACGAGGTTCAATTGAAAAATAACTGTTTATACCATCTTCCGGAATTCTCATAAAGCATACATATTGCATATCAGGATTAAGACGCGCGATGGCGAGCGCATTGTCTGTACGAACCTGTGCATATGTTTCTCTTGTAAAGCTTTCTGGAAGGCTGGCATGTTCAGGACTTGGTCCTGTCTTGAAAGCGCATAGTAGAGTATAGATAAGCTCCATAGCACGCTTGCCCTTTTCTGCCTCATCAAGTTTGCCTACTTCCTCGATAACAGCAGTATTAAGGCTGATTTTTCCGTCCTCATCTTTCAGTCCAAACAGAACGTCGAGGGAAACGTCCAGTATCTGCGACAGCTTCGGAAGAAGCTCGCAGTCAGGATAGCTGCCTTTCTCCCATTTTGATACAGCCTGCGGAGTGATTGATAGCTTCTGCGCAAGCTGTTGTTGTGTGAGACCTGCTCTTTTCCTGTATCTGACAAGATTTTCATTAAAGCTCAACTTCATTTTGAGAGCGTCCTCCCTTTTGTGAAATTGTGGGTGAATTGTGTAAACGTTTACAATTTACTCTAATCTTCGTCCTTCAATCGTATTATATCACACCGTAAAGTTGATTTCAAGCGATTGTATCTTTATATTTTTCAACTGTGGGTTGAGCAAAGACGACTTTGATAAAATTTCACTTATGTTACTCGCATTATTTTTAACAAATCTGCTCTATACCACGATTTTTTTAAACTATAGGCAGAATTATCCACTCACATGTATAACTAAAGAGTCGGACCAGCTCCGGGCATATTTTCTTTAGAGCTATTGAACCATGTTAATGTTTGTTATATAATTATATAGATATTATTTTTCATTTGAATATGAAAAAAGCAGAAACGCGATTCTAAATATGTATTTTGCTTTTATATCTCATAATAGCAGTATAACAAAAATCATACTTTTTTCGAAAACTTGGGATGATCCCGCGTCTAAAAAACACTTTACAGAAGAGTACATATAAAAATTTTTTTAAAAAGATGAAATCTGCTCATGTAAAAATCTGTCTTTTTAAGCAGAGGACGAAAAATTCTCTGGAAGGGAGGCTTTCATATGGAGGATATCTCAATAATTGAATTATTACAAAAGCGCGATCAATCCGCTATCAGTGAGCTCAGGCAGAAATATGAACGGTTATGTACATATATCGCCGGAAATGTTTTATCTCAGCATGAGGACATCGAAGAATGTGTTAATTCCGCTTGCTACGAAGTATGGAACAGCATACCACCTGCAACGCCTAATGATCTTAAAAGCTATTTATGTCGTGTTGTCAGGAATCTTGCTATAAACAGGCTTGAATACAATTTAGCCGCCAAACGTGACGTTCGGTATACTGTATCATTAGATGAAATATCTGATTGTGTCCCCGCTGATTCTGATGATCTGATAAGTCTATCCGACCTTGCAGATACAATAAGCCGGTTTCTTCGCACACAGGATGAACTTCAGCGCAAAGTATTTGTACGCAGATATACATATGGTGATTCTGTTGCTGAAATAGCAGTACGTTTTTCACTGAATGAAAAGACAGTAAGCACATATCTCTTTAGGACAAGGAAAAAACTGAAAGTATTTCTGAAGAAGGAGGGGTATGACTATGAATAATAATAATTTTTTGAAGGCTATGAGCATGATTGATGAAGATCTCATTAAAGAAGCCGATACTATAAATCCAGAAAAGACAGTACCTGATATCTCTGCTGATCCTTCTGGCAGTAATGAACATTCAGAAGTAGTA
This sequence comes from Ruminococcus sp., assembly GCA_017960805.1. Taxonomy (GTDB): domain Bacteria; phylum Bacillota; class Clostridia; order Oscillospirales; family Ruminococcaceae; genus Ruminococcus. Next base: position 12,392 of record JAGCYM010000048.1, on the reverse strand, counting down.
TCAGGAGTTGATGTGATTCACACTTCTTTATTGGGGAAAATACTTGCTGTTGCTGCTGCAGTTGTATTAGTCACAAGTATTGCAGGCGGAGGAGTATACTACTACTCAAAGATCAGGAATAATGATAATAATAATGTTGAAGACGAAGTTGTAGAAGAGGAAATAGATATAGCTAAGGTATTTGAAGAAATATTCGAGAACAGAGAGAGTTATAATATGTCTCATTCCCGTCAATACGAAATAGGTGATGGTTTTTATTATGAGGAACTGAATGATCCAGCGAAAGAAGATGTATTTCAACTGCTTAATAAATTCATTGTCTATTCTGAAATTGAAAAGACGGATGAACCGGTAACAGATGACAGTGTTCAATTCCTCATCAGTAAAAAAGAAACTGAAAAATCAGAGAATTATCTGTATAAGATTGAGATGTACTCAAATTCTGTGTTTGAATTCTCAGTTCATAAACAGGATAATTCTGAAAAGACTTATCGTTATAAGCTCTCTCAGGAAGATCTTTTTGAGTATTTAATGCATATTAATAATTATACGTTTATCAATAATAATACTGATGATAACTACGAAACATATAGTCCTGAATTTGCGTCTACTGAAGAAATTGAGGAACTATTAAATAATATTTATGAATCAGGAAACGATAAATGCATTTTTCATTATTATGAAAAGGAATATAATTGTATTATCAAAAATAAAGATAATCTTATTCAAGGACTTCAGAGTTTTGAGTGGGAAAAAAGGAAATATGATAATATCTCTGATGCTCCTCTTCTTGCTGACAACTACTTTGATATTGGAATAAGAATAGATCTTAACTTTAATATATATGATACAAAACAAGAATCTCCATATACTTTGTTTAGAGCCTACTCTGGATACAGAGAACTTGAAGATATCTTAAGGGAAAATATTGAAATAGAATATGACAGTCAAGATGTTTCAGAGCAAGTAATTAAGGATTTGTTAGGTGAAGGCAGATCTGCTGAAATAAGTAAAGGACATATAAGTAATTATCTGACATATAATATTACTGACCTTGAATCTCTTAAGAATGAGATAGCTTCTCTTGGCTGGGTAACCTGCATTGCTTTTGAAGATGATTTTGGACCTACATTAAGTGATGCCAGAGTTCGCTGGAATGAAAGGCCGGGATATTTCATAGGAGATGCTCGTATAAGCCCTGGAGGATACATTCATGATGCTAATTATAATGATTTTTATAAGCTAAAAAATAGAGATGACTCTCAGAAATTGCAACAGATACTGGACAAATATATTGAACCGGATAAGTGCACGGATATCTGCCTAAAGCTCCAGAACGGATTGAAAAGCTATAATAATATGAAAGCACACTATATCTATGAGAGTACCTCTGATGAAGAATTTTTCAATTTATCATTTAGTGGAGAAATACTTAAAGATGTAAATAAAAAACTTATGTATATGACAGGAGAGGGAAAGTATTACGATGACGGATTAGTAAATATAGAGCTTGTTGATAATCTTGAAAATAATGAATTCGGAGATTTCTATGGTATAGTTAAAGTAACCGAAAAAGATACTGGAGAAATAAGGTATATATCAGATTATTCTACTGGTGGTAATTGTCTTTCTCAGCCCGGTGTTCAATATGATGTTTTGGTATATAACATCATTAGTAGTTTAGGACGTCTTTCTGAGTCAAATCTACTTTCGTTCAATGTTACCACCAAAGGATCCAATACAGAGTACTATATCCACACACAATATTTTTATGATGATGATTCTTCTTCTGAGAATGAGTATTGGATACAAATTGATGATTATGGTCGGTTAATTTCATATAAAACGGTTTATCAAGGTGAGGGAAAGAGTAGTGTATCGTTCAGGCTTGATGATTATGAATTTGATTCTCCTGATTTTACTATGGAAGGACATGAATCAGCTTATGATGAATTGATGGAGGAAAAAGTAAAATTAGACAGTAAGAAAAAAACTGATCTAGAATTACTTATTAAGCAACATTCTTGCAATCAGCAAGCCCTATCAAAATAGAATATCCCCTGTGACAAAATAAGCTTTGTCACAGGGGATATTCCTTGTAATATTAATTTTTCACTCACATAATTTCATCGTTTCAAATCAGAACAACGGTGCCACAAGCTTCAGCAGTTCTCCGGCCATCTTGTAGAACACTTTCTCATGCTTTATAGTCTCCGGAGTAACAGCACGGCACTTTACAAGAGTTTCCTGAAAATCTGCCTCTATCTCGGATATACATCTAGTCTTATACATATATGTCGCACATTCAAAGTGATGATAAAGACTTCTGTAATCGAGATTGATAGTTCCAACAACAGCCTTTTCATCATCGCAAACAAATACTTTTGAATGCACAAAACCAGGAGTGTATTCATATATCTTCACCCCTGCCTTTGTAAGTCCAGCATAATGTGTTTTGGCCAGCGCATAGGCCGCTTTCTTATCGGGAATTCCCGGAAGGATCAGTTTAACATCAATTCCGCGCTCTGCAGCAAAACGTATAGCACTTTCCATTTCACCATCAAGGATAAGATACGGAGTCATAATATGAACATACTTCGTTGCTCTGTTGAGAATGTCCATGTAAACAGTTTCACCGACCTTCTCATCATCCAGAGGGCAGTCTCCATACGGAAGAACAAAGCCGCAGTTATTGTATTCCTCACCATAAGAGGCACTCAGCCATTCATCCCACTGGGGTTCTGTTTCACCGACGTTCCACATCTGAAGAAACATCAGTGTAAAGCTTCTGACAGCCTCACCTCTGAGCATTACTGCACAGTCTTTCCAGTGGCCGAATCTTTCACGCATATTGATGTATTCATCGCCAAAGTTCACGCCGCCGTTGAAGGCAACTTTTCCATCAATAACAAGAATCTTTCGATGGTCGCGGTAATTGTAATACGTTGACAGAAAAGGAAGGATAGGCGCAAACGCTTTACTCTTGATACCAAGTTTTGCAAGACGTTCCGGATAGTCGTAGGTAAGTGTTGACATTTCACACATTCCGTCATACATAACACGAACATCTACTCCCTGCTGAGCCTTTCTTGCAAGTATGTCAAGTATCCTTCCCCACATATACCCTTCATCAATTATGAAGTATTCCATGAATATGAAGTTCTCCGCTTTTTCAAGTTCTGCAAGAAGCGCCTCAAATTTCTTTTCACCAATAGGGAAGAATTCAACATCGGTATTGTTATATATCGGGAAGCAGCCTGTTCTGTTGATATATCTGCACAGAGAGTCAGTACCTGATTTAGCAAGTTCAGGCTCATCAAGCACTTCACTGTGAAGAGGTAGCATTCTATTGGATTGCGAAATCATATTTATAACACGTTTCTTAGTCCTTATATGACCGATATCCCGTTTGGTAAGAAAAAGAAGTATAGACCCAGGAACTGGAAACAGCATTATAAGAACAAGCCAGGTCAGTTTTGCAGCCTGATCCATTTCGCAGTTAAACAGATAAAAAACCATCAGCACCGAAAATAGAACAAGAAGGATTTTAGCCTGAGGGAGATACTCGGTGAACAGAAAGTAAATTGATATCAATATGCCTATCTGCACGATCAGAAGAGCTATGATAAGAAATGCTCGGCTGAATATAAGACGCCAGAAGCTTTTCTTACGTTTTGGAATCAGTCGTATTATGTTTTCAAGTTCTTCCATTTTACACGTCCTTCCTACATAATGTCCTTTTCCGTAAATACCAGTTTAATAACCGCAGCTATTGATGACCACCATTTAAGAAAAATGTTCCAGAGATAAATCAACATTTATTTCAGTATTAATGTGAATATCCATGAAATCAAGGCTGCAAACAAAGGGTATCCTACAACAGTACCTATTATTTTTCCGAACCATGTTTTCTTATGAATATATGGCATCAGATCTTCTGTCCCCGGTATCAGCCACGCTTTCGTATGCCCAACCCAGAACCAATCTATGAATACACGATCAAACGCTCCACATAATAAATACATAGTAGTTAATTGAACAAATCCTTCAAAAAAAGTATCTGCTCCATTTACACAAAACACCATTAGTGGTGCTACTATAAGAAGTACTGACAAAAAAACGAAACCAGAAATAGTATTGTTTCGTTTGATTTCTTTTTCTGTAATAAGTCCTAATTTTACAACACGGTCTTTGACCGGCTGCTCATAATAATGGACGCCACCGACAGCACCGTTTCGTATATTTATGACACATACAAGAAGTAAAACAAAATTAAGTACAAAACTTTCAATTACAGCTAAAATCACAATATATCTCCTGTAAATTTTGATATTTTATAGCAACACAATTACTAAAAGAGGCATTTTTAAAGAGTTATCTCCGTTCCGCCAATGGAGCGAATTGCAAGGATTCGGCAAGCGCCTGTTCCGAATACTCTGTCCATTTCAGAAGCGTAATCATCAGCGAGATAAGTCGGAACAAAAGCCTGGATCGTTCCCGCGAATCCACCTCCATGAACTCTTACAGCTCCGCACCCGTTAAGCTTATGCTTACTCAGCATAATAGCAAGCGGGATTTCCTGCTTTTCAATTGCACCTGCAGGGCAGAGATTCTGAAGGAGTTCTGCTGATGATGTTCCTGATTCATTAACCAGACGGAAAAACTCATCAAGGTCTCCGTTCTTAAGAGCTTCAGCTTCAAGCATTGCACGTTCGCTCTCATCAAAGAAATGTGCAGCTCGAAGAATAGCTCTGTCTGAACACTTATTTCTTAATTCAGGAAGACGAGCATAAAAGTCATCCACATCAACTTCACGAAGATAATCAACTCCGAAGCATGCAGAAACCGACTTCATTTCTGATGGAATAGAAGCATATTCGCCTATAAGGTCAGCATGACTTCCTTTGGTATCAGTAATACAAAGGCTATGTCCGGCACCTGAAAAATCAAAGCGTACAGGAGTAATAACAGGTACCTCAGGATCAACAAAATCTATAGTCACAAAACCGCCTACAGAGCTCACTGTCTGGTCCATAAGACCACTCGCTTTTCCAAAGTACTCAGTTTCGGCAAACTGACCTATCTTTGCGATCTCAACAGCTCCTGTCTTGCTCTCGTTGTAACACACGTCTATAATAGTTCCGATAAGATTCTCAAATGCTGCTGATGACGAAAGACCACTTCCTATAAGCACATCAGAAGTTGTATATGCGGAAAAGCCACCTATCTCTACGCCCATTTCTGCAAATTTTGCAGCTATGCCACGGATCAACGCGTTTGAAGTACCACGCTCAGCCTCACATACAGACAGATCTGAAAGGTCTACTTCATTTGTTCCGTGTTCTTCTGAAGTAATACGTATAAAACCATCCTCAGTAAAATTAACAAGAGCTATCACATCGAGATTTACAGCAGCTGCAAGAACACAGCCATGCTGATGATCTGTATGGTTACCGCCTATCTCCGTACGTCCAGGAGCTGAAAACACACGCACATCATCACATTCCGGATAGAGTTTGGAAAAATGCTCAGCAGCACTTAAATATCTGGCACGCTGGCGAAGGTATTCACGTTCTCCATTTCCGTAAAGCTCCCGGAATCGCTCATCAAGGCGACCACTTGATAAAGCTCCGCATAATTCCTGTATGGTCATAGCTTATTTCCTTTCTTTTTATATATTCTCTAACATCATTACTGATCCGAAAAGTGACGTTTTTTCGGATAGTTCGCAAATATAATACTATTATAAACTATAATACTAAAAAAATCTACTGTTTCCCGCAAAATAATTTCCCCATTATTAATTAATCTGGTTTTACTATTATTTAAGCCATGCATTTTGAGGATACACAAAAAGCACAGGCTGTATTCAGCAATACTTACAAAGTTATCAAAAAGGCACAGTACCTATTGACAACATCAGTAAACAGTTGTATACTTAAAGTATCAGGACACAAAGCAATAAATTAATTTGTTTTAAGTGATTTAAGGAGTGCTTAATTATGTCAGATATCAAACTTATCTGCCCTCCCCTCTCAAACATGCCATGGCAGGACAAACCCTCAGGATGCACAGTTCCTATGTGGAGACACACAGAAAATCCAATTATCGGCAGAAACCCTCTCCCAAATGTTGCGCGTATTTTTAACAGCGCAGTAATGCCGTATGAAGACGGATTTGTTGGTGTTTTCCGCGGTGAACAGCGTGACGGAGTATCTCACATATATTTCGGCACAAGCAAGGATGCACTTCACTGGGAATTCGAGCCTGAAAAGATCCCTTTCTTTGACGAGAACGGAGAACCATTTCAGCCGATTTATGCATATGATCCACGTCTTGTAAAAGTCGATGATACATATTACGCAATGTGGTGCCAGGACATGTATGGAGCATCGATCGGTATCGCAAAGACAAAGGACTTCAAGAAATTCACCCGTATCGAGAACCCCTTCCTTCCATACAACAGAAATGCAGTTCTCTTCCCAAGAAAGATAAATGGCAACTATGTAATGCTTTCTCGTCCATGTGACAACGGACACACAGCATTCGGAGATATCTTCCTCAGCGAAAGCAAAGACATGGAATTCTGGGGACGTCACCGTCATGTTATGGGCAGAACAAGCTGCTGGTGGGAAGGATTGAAAATCGGAGGCGGAGCTGCTCCGATCGAAACAAACAAGGGCTGGCTGATGTTCTATCACGGAGTAGTTAATACCTGCAATGGTTATGTATATAGTGTAGGAGCGGCGATACTCGACATAAACGAACCATCAAAGGTCCTTCACCGCTGCTCAAGCTATATCCTTTCTCCTGAGGAATGGTATGAAGAGCGCGGTTTCGTACCAAATGTCTGCTTCCCCTGCGCAGCTCTGCACGATTCAGGAACAGGCAGGATAGCTCTGTATTACGGATGCGCAGACAGTTATGTTGGTGTAGCATATACAACAGCTCAGGAAATATATGACTATATTCTAAAATATGATCACGCTTCTGATGACGACAAGTGTCTTGGAAGAAGGTAATCAGATTCAAATACACAGGATTATATGGTGTTGAATCCATGAAATTCATAAAGGGAACGACTTTTTGAGTTGTTCCCTTTTTCTATGATCCTCTTATTATGATTCAACAAATATCAATCTTTATCTTTTTTGCAGTAGAGTGTATAAAAATCTTCGCCTGCATTATAATTATCAACAAGCTCAATGAGTTCCTGAACCGAATTAGAATCGATCCATTCTTTTAACTCATGTTTAGCGCATATGTAATGATATTGCCTTTCCTGCTCATCACTGCACTGGAACTCCTTATATGTATCCATATCGTCAAGCGGTGTTGCATTCTTGCCGTTATCAGTCTTTATAGCCCAGTTCTCGGAACTATATTTTTCACGATAGTCGTTTTGTGTAGCTGTTCCCTCATCAAACCACACTGGAAGATTGCGCTGAGCATCAACTGAAAGATGAGAATGAAGCTCCGCGTGAGTCATCTCGTGAGCCAGAACATCAACGTTGCAATACTCATTTGACAAACTAATATAATCCTTCTTCTCCGGGAATGCCAGAGTTTTCGTAGTTTTGTCACCGATCTTCTTCGATATTTTCTCATCATCACAAATAATTATGGTTACACTGTCAAGGCAGCGCATTTCACCAAAGAATTCCGTTACTCTATCTCTGGCCTGTTTAGTAATAGTGGTTACTTCTTCCGGTGCAAGCGAATTTTCCCTGTTCATATACACATTAAGTTCTATTTCCTGAAATCCATGACGATATGGAATGCTTTGAAGATATCCATCACCTGTGAACTGGAAATAATATACAGCTCCGCCCATCAGCAGCAGAATAAGGGTAAGAACAACTGCAATAATTATCTTTTTTGTTTTCTTTTTCATCTTTCATTATCCTGATTATTAATTATTATTCATAATTTATTATAGCATGACTGTCAATACTTTCTAAGATCTTCCGTTTCAATTATTCCGAAACATACTATTGTCATTTTGAACATATGTGTTTTACTTCATGACAGCCTACATCTAATAATTCATACATCCATTTTTCGATTCAAAAAACACCTCTTCTGTTTTTTCAGAGTTTCAATCATTTTTCTCTTAGTTAATTATCCACAAACACTCAACAAATCACAGGGATCTATTTTATGCTCCGTCATATTCACCAATCATTTTTCGAACATACATGCGTATATCCTTTGGCATTGTTGTCGTATTGCACAAATCAAAGTGTTAAAAATTGTCTGTGCTGTACTTCCCTTGCAATTTTTATTTCATTTTTGCAAAAAATGCTTGCAGTTTTTTGTGTAATGTGATAAAATATAGTGATACTTGAAATTGACGATACAGATTTTTTAGCACATTATTATAAAGGAGAACAATATGGCAAAGATAAAAGCTGCCGTTATTTTCGGCGGTACAGCTCAGGAGCATGAGCTCTCTCTCGCCTCTGCCGCAGAGGTTATTCGCAACATTCCTACAGACAAATACGAAATCACCTGTATAGGAATTACAAAAAAGGGCCGTTGGCTGTTCTTCCCAGGGGACGTGGAAGAGATAACAGACGGAAGCTGGGAGATGAACCCTGACAACGCATCAGCAATACTCTCTCCTGATCCTCTCCACAGAGGAATAGTTGTAATTGAAGACGGTGAAGCTACTGTCCGCAGAATAGATGTTGTCTTTCCTGTACTTCAGGGAAAGAAAGGAGCCGATGGAACAATTCAGGCCCTTTTGGATATGTCATGTATCCCGTATGTTGGAAGCGGTCATCTAGCTGCTGCTTCCTGTATGGATAAATCACATACGCACATGGTATTGGACGATTATGGCATAGCTACTGCAGACTGGAAACTGATAACTCAGCGTGACATTAATAACATCGATGGTCGCTGTGAAGAGATTGCAAAAGATCTTGGTTTTCCTGTTGTTATTAAACCAGCCAACAGCGGATGCAGCGCCGGAACAACTATTGCGAACGCACCTGATGAACTCAATGCAGCTGTTAAGGTTGCATTCTCTAATGATAATAAGGTACTTGCCGAGAGATATGTAAAAGCAAGGAAACTGGAAGTTGCTGTTTTCGGTTATGACTCACCTTTCTCTTCAAATGTAGGAGAGATACTTTCTGTCGGAAAGAAATATGATCCGACTGAGGTAAAAAAGAGTTCCGGCAACGACTTGCAGGTTCCCGCAGATCTTCCAGAAGATCTAGCATCTCATATCCGTGATACGGCAATAAAGACATTCAAGGCCCTCGGATGCAAAGGATACGCAAGGATTGATTTTCTTCTCAGTGAAGATGGTCAGCTTCTTTTAAACAAGATCGGTACCTGTCCAGGGCTCAGACAAAACAGTGTATTCCCGAAGCTTATGTCGCAGTTTGGTATTGATATGCCAGAATTGGTGGATATGCTTCTAGAACAGGCACTCGAAAACTCGGAAAGGGCATACTGATGATGAAAGACGTTCTCATCTCGCTGACGAGCATTCAGTGGCAGGATGATGAAAAAAACGAAACAGAACTGGTTACCCGCGCCTCACTCTCTAAAACCGGATCCCAAAATATTATTTCCTACGAAGACACTTCAGCTACCGGATTTGAAGGTTCGATAACTACAATTACTGTCGAAGGAAATGATTCAGCATCTATTATAAGAAGAGGAACGGCAAACTCAGTATTGTCTTTGGAAATAGGAAGAAAGCATTACTGTCAGTACGGAACACCGTTTGGTGATATGCGTATCGGAGTTTACACTCACGCTATCGATAACACCATCGAAAAAGACGGCCGTCTCTATTTAAAGTACACTCTCGACCTTAATTCATCCTATCTCTCTGACAACGAGATTATCATGAATATAAAATCGTAATGATCTGGCTTTGCCAGTTAAACAGATAATATAATAAAATCATCAACATAAAGAAAGGACATCAAACCAATGTCAGACCTAATCAGATCTGCATCGCTCCAGCTTAGAGAGCTGATAACCGATGCACTGGGAGTCCTTGTAGCTGAGGGTATCGCCCCTGCTGAACCTCTCCCATCATTCGTCATCGAGATTCCTGCTGACAAATCTCACGGTGACTTCGCAGCAAACACAGCAATGGTCTGTGCAAAAGCATTCAAGATGCCTCCGCGCAAAATCGCTGAGCTTATTCTTGAAAAGATTGATCTCAATGGATCTGTTTTCGAAAGAGCAGAGATCGCAGGACCAGGTTTCATGAATTTTTTCCTGAGTAAAAAGTGGTTTGCAGATACTGTTGAAAATGTTCTTGCCGAGAAGGAAAACTACGGACGTACCGATTACGGATGTGGAAAGCGCGTTCTCGTTGAGTTCGTTTCAGCAAATCCTACAGGTCCTATGCATATCGGAAACGCACGAGGCGGTGCTATCGGAGACTGTCTTGCAAGTGTACTTGACTGGGCAGGTTTCCACGCAGAAAGAGAGTTCTATGTAAATGATGCCGGCAATCAGATTGAAAAGTTCGGCAAATCCCTCTCTCTGAGATACATGCACATCTGTTCTGACAAGGGCCAGGAAGTACTTGCAAAAGCTGCAGACACCGAAGAAGTTTGCAAGCTTATCTACGGTGAAGAAGGAAGTACAGAAGACTTCCCGATGCCTGAGGATGTTTACCTCGGACAGGATATAATCGAACACGCCAAGAACTACTACGATCTTCACGGCAATTCACTTGCAGAAGTTTCTGAAGAAGAACGCCGCAAAGCTCTCGTTGATTACGCTCTCCCTATCAATATCGCTGGACTAGAGCGCGATCTTAAGAAATATCGTATCGTTTACGACAACTGGTTCCGTGAAAGCACGGTTCACGCCAAGAATGAGACAAAGCTTGTAGTCGACAAGCTCATGGAAGCCGGAAAAGCTTATGAGCAGGACGGTGCTATATGGTTCAAAGCTACAGAGTATGGCATGGACAAGGACTTTGTTCTTAAGAGAAGCAACGGACTTTATACATATATTGTTCCTGATATTGCCTATCACTATGACAAACTCGTAACACGTAATTTCGACAAGGCTATAAATGTTCTCGGTGCTGACCATCATGGTTATGTACCACGTTTGAAAGCAGCACTTAACGCTCTTGGAGTAAACGAAAACAAACTCGACGTAGTTCTCATGCAGATGGTCCGCCTGGTAAGAAAGGGTGAAACCGTCAAGCTATCAAAGAGAAGCGGAAAAGCTATCACGCTTGTAACTCTTCTTGATGAGATACCGATAGATGCAGCGCGTTTTTACTTCAATCTGCGTGAAGCAAATTCACAGTTTGAGTTTGACCTTGATCTCGCTGTTGAGAAATCATCTCAGAACCCTGTATTCTATGTTCAGTATGCTCACGCAAGAATATGCAGTATGCTTCGCAACCTTGAAGCTGAAGGAATTGCTGTACCAGACAGCGCAGACTTCACACTTCTGACAGATCAGCGTGAAATAGAACTGATACGTCATATAGCTTCACTTCCTCACGAAATCGAACTGGCTGCAAAAGCTTATGATCCTGCAAAGCTTACTAAGTACGCAATTGACCTCGCAACATTATTCCATCGTTTCTATGATGCCTGCAGTGTCAAGAACGCCGGTTCAGCAGAGTTAATGAACGCACGTATCCTGCTGAGTATAGCTGTTCGTCAGACTCTCCGAAATGTACTGACTATTCTTAAGATAGAACAGCCGGAGAAAATGTAAAGGTTACTTTTTGGTTACAGCTGTTTTTATTTGTTTAGCAAATTATCACAATGCTAACACACGTTTATTGTTCACAATTCAGCCTTTTAAAGAAAAGTTAACATTTTGTTAACAGTTAGTTCATATCTATATGTTACAATTTGTAATATATTCAGAATTGAACGATAACCTTTGAAAGCAGAAACCATAATAAATAAAAAGAAGGGTGCAAATTATGTCAAACAGATTATTTCAAGGCTTAGTTCATCAGATGCGCGATACTATCGACGCAACCATCGGTGTAGTTGACGAGACAGCTACCATTATTGCCTGCAGTGATCTTACACGTGTAGGTACTACAAATGAGTTCGTTTCCCTCGATCTCAGTGATTCACACGATATATTCATCCGTGACGGCTTCACATACAAGCCATTCGGCTCACGTGTAAAGCCAGACTATGCGGTATTTGTAGAAGGCGTTGACGATGCAGCTGCTAAGTATGCATCTATCCTCGCTATCACTCTTTCAAACATCAAGCAGTACTACGATGAGAAGTACGACAGAAACAACTTCATCAAGAATGTTATCCTCGATAACGTTCTCCCAGGTGATATCGTAATCAAGGCACGTGAGCTCCACTTCAATGCCGAGATAAGCAGAGCTGTATTCCTTATAAGAATAGTTTCAGCTA
>JAGCYM010000047.1 GCA_017960805.1 Ruminococcus sp. | reverse complement strand
CATCCTTTAATAATCAAAGCTCTCAGTTTAGGTATGATACCATACGGATCACCTACTTTGTCTGATCAGGCTGTCTTGGACTTCCCGTCATTCAAGCTTGGCCCCGGTGAATCATCCCGTTCTCATTCAGCCGATGAATTCGTACTTATTAATGAACTGAAGGAAGCACTGCCTACCTATCTGAAACTTCTTGATGGGACTTTCATTCTTTGATATTCTGTCATTATTCATTTTTTTACCGCGTAATGAAGCTTGAATCAGCCTATTATGCCGGCTCTTGAGGAGTCCTTCAACGACGAGTCGGTTATCAAGACATTCAAAGTTGTGGTTTAATAACTTTTTTCAGCGAAAAAATTTGGCTGACTCAATTATTGTTGTTTCCTTTGTAACGAAAATATTTCGTCAACATTAGGATAAGATACGAAATAAGTGTATCATTTACCTGATATAAAGATAATTATAAATAATAAAGAAAAGATATGAGAAGACTGACTAACAAGGAGAGGGTAATCATGGAGTTGTTCTGGACTAACGGTCCTATGTTTATACGTGAACTTCAGGAAAGATATCCGGAACCTAAACCCACTTTCAGCACACTTTCTAATCAAGTCCGCACACTCCAGGCCGACGGGTTCATGAGCCATCATGCATGGGGCTCCAATTTCCAGTATTATCCCCTTATCAGCAAGGAAGAGTACAGCAAATCGGGAATAAGCAGTATTGTCGATGAATTCTTCAGCAATTCATATACAAGAATGGTAATGTCCTTTGTAAAGGATGAGAAATTGTCGGTAGAAGAACTTGAAACTATCATTGACCTAATCAGAAAAGGCTGACAGTCATGATTACTTTCCTTATATATATATTAAAGGTATCGATACTGACTGCTGCATTCGTACTATTGTACCATCTGCTGTTTACGAATGAAACTTTCTTCAAAACTGGCAGGGCAGTTCTCCTGTTCTCTCTGGCAGCTTCCTATATTCTACCGTTATGCATAATAAACATACACAGGCCTGCAACATCGGTAATAGACGATACCGATGAACCGGCGGCTTTACTTGAAACAGACCTTTCGGAAAAGACAAAACCAGCAACACTCATCCCCGTTGACAGGAGTATAACAACAATAATACAGGCTGATTCAAATATGGAGAGTAATCTGCCAGTCTTGATTTTTGCTTTATACCTTACCGGTATGGTTGTTCTGGTTTCATGGAGAATTCTGTCCATTCTAAAGATTGTCAGGATTATCCGTTTCGGAAAGATTGTCAGAACAGATACTGAATATACGCTGGTTATATCTGATGAGGGGATAAGTCCTTTCAACTGGATGAGGTACATAGTTCTTCCTGCGACCGATGAAAAGGATGGCTCAATACAAGAAACTGTAATATGCCATGAACTGGCTCACATACGGCATCATCATTCCGCTGACATTATAATCAATGATATCCTGTCAACACTTCAATGGTTCAATCCCGCGGTATGGCTACTTCGACGTGACCTGACTGACATACATGAGTTCCAGGCTGATGACGATGTCGTAAGAAGCGGAATTGACAAAAGGAACTACCAGAAACAGTTGTTCAGCATTGCTGCTAAAAAAAAGAATCTTGCCATAGTCAACAGTTTTGGTATGAGCAACCTAAGAACCAGGGTGATTATGATGAACCGCGCAATTTCAAAACCTTGGAAACTGATTAAGCTTGCATATATCCCTGTACTGACATCCATTGCAATTGTTCTTTCGTCCAATACCATATATGACAGACTCAATGCCCCCTACGTAATAACCTCCGATTACAAAACCCGACTGAATAATTCCTATTTTGAATCCGTTGAGAAAGCCGACGGATACGAATTCAGTATAATCAACAGCGTTGCAGTACTCGTGGGCTGTGACTTGCAGAAAGACACCTTGAAACCTATACCTTCATCCATCGTTCACGAAGGGAAGAGATATAATGTCAGGGTAATTGCAGCAGGAGCACTTCAGGGTGCGCTAATCAGGGATTTGGTTATTCCTGAAGGGATAACTGAGATAGCCGAAAGTGCATTCAGCTTGAACAGCCTTATTGAAAGCGTTACTATACCATCGACTGTATGCGTTTTGGAACCCAAGATATTCGACAAGTGCATCAACTTGAAGACCGTTTATATCAGGGACGGGCTCAGGAGCCTTCCTGACGGTATGTTTCTTGACTGCAGGAGCCTGCAATCAGTGCATCTTCCATCTACCTTAACGAGTATAGGCGAAGGAGCATTCTCCGACTGTCGCAACCTTAAAGAGATCAACCTTCCCCGCAAGCTTGAACATATCGGCAATGAAGCTTTCTTCCGCTGCATAAGACTCTCCTCTTTACAGATACCAAGAAGAGTAAAGTATATAGGCAACGGCGCGTTCTACGACTGCCTTTCATTAGGAACAGTGAATGGAGACAAATTGAGGGCCCGTATCGGTGACAAAGCATTCCACATCGAAAACAAACTATACTAACAACCTTTATTTATGATAGAGAAAACAATAACATTAGCATCATTAACTGTAATTATGCTCAACGCATCGGCACAGCATCCAAGAGGCAATGTAAAATCATACGAGACTGCATATAATCTTATTGTTGTTTCCGGAGATAAACAGGGAATCCGCAAACTGAACGGCGATACACTGGTATGCGAATGTGCCTCCTCTCTGACTGCCATATTGTTGGACCCGAATGGCAATCCGCTCAAGAGAGAAACATATATGGGGGTAGAGACCCATAATTCAACAGCCTCATTCTATCCCGTCTCAAAAGTTACACCTGAAAAGACAATGGAAAATTTCAGCCGCGGTATTAACTGGGATTCACCGGCAGAATGGACAGAGTATTCTTATAAGGACGGAAAACTGATAAACCAATCTACCAATGGCAATAATAAATTATCACAGATAAGCAATATAAGCTATGAATACAATTCTGACGGAACTATCAGGAAAAGGATATCCAAAGGGGAATCAGGGTTGGCAGGAATAACTGAAATTGTTGAATATTATGTACATAATGGTAAAACTGACAGTCTTGAAGTATCACACTTCAACAGCATGGGAACGGAGGTTATGGGCAAATATTCACACTCTGCCGATGCGTCAAGGAATAGCATCGACATTTCCTGGGAAGCAGTCACGCCATACTTCAAGAGAGAAAAATGCTATTACAGTTACTCACCCGACGGGAGCTATAGGATACGGTACGTGAATGACGGAACAGGCAAAACTGAGTATTACGACTGCAATGACAAACTGGTACGTACCGTTATGCCTGACGGAAAGGAATATAAGAATGAGTATAACTCCCAGGGAGATGCGCTGCTACTCCACACTGTAAGAAGGACTTATGTAGAGTCTGTAAAATTTGATCTGTACCTTTATGACAACAACAGAAACTGGACAAGCCGGCGAGTATTCCAACAGGATAATGATGGTTTAATGATTCCACATCATTTAGAAAACCGGCGGTACTGCTACGAGGGAGGTGAGATTTACGAATCATCAGCTTTCAATAGCAGGCCACAACCAGAACCCTGGTACATTTACGATATGAGAGGCGAAGCATTGCTCATACAGCGCACCAGACTATTCCCTGGCGAAGAATTGCAGGAAATAGACGATTCTACGCTCAAGAGGCTGATGTCGCTGCCGGATTTCAAACACGATGACAAAGGAAACATGACAATCCAGAACCATCCAGCCATAATATTAAGACTAACCTCAAATCAATAAGCGACAACTATTATTTATTAATTATGAAGAAAATATTTTATTTACTACAGTTAACCGCTTTAATTTCATGTTCTATTTCTGACGATTTTGATCTCTTGGAAATAGGAGATTATAGTTATGATGGTTTTTCATCTTTCGTTTCGGATAATAGAAACGTCTTACAAGATAATAATGTAGTGTTTGTTAGCTCTAAAGAAATCAAACAAAAGGAAATCAAACTATCATCGTTTTTAAATGACGATTACAATGCTTTTCCTGTCTATAGTACAAACTATAAAACTTTTAATCTTGTAAATTGGAGTTTTTTTGAGAGTGATACCATAACTATCCATTATAAAGGAGATTATATTATACATTATTTAGATAGTCTCCTTTCATCTGATCATGATTTTAAAGTCGTAGAAAACACTTGGAAAAAAGGCAGTAAACAATTTAGGACATTATCATTGATTGACAAGATAACCGGTGACTTGCTTTATGATAATTTTGTTTTCAATTGTTTCAGAAATGAAATTCGCTTGAACAGTTCAAATAAACTTCTTTCAAGAACAGAATCTCCTGTGGTGGGCAATGTTGAATATATTTCCATTAGCAATTCTGAAATTGTTGCCAGCGGAACCATGTCATGGAGCATAAATGGCAGATTTGAACAATTTATTCATCCTACTACAGGGCAAGCATATTATGTATTTTTTGCCGATATTCCTCAAAAACATGTCATTTGGGATGTGACACAAAATCTAACAGGTTATGAATTAATTAAAATAGCAGACGTGAATACTTATTTGGGAAATTACGATCATCCTACATCATACGTTGTCAGAATGGGAATCGGCTCATATCCTTATTTTGACGTTCCTTTTGCAACTTCAAACAACACTCCAGTATATGGTAATAGTTATGGAATGGGAGCATCATATTACGGTGAGATAACAAAATAAAAAGCACTTGTCTTCTCTTCAAAAACTTCAAGTCTTATCCGAAGGACGCTATCAAGAATTTCCTATTAGACCTGTATGCGATTATTAATAACGTCTTGTATGCTGAGGAACTGTATGAAAAGACTCACCAGGTGTCTGTCGGTTATCGTTACTGCCATATCCACAGTTGCGGTATGCACCACAGTTGTGTCCTGCGGCAGGAAACAGTCCAATGAATACCTGGAATACGCCCTGCGTGCAGCGGGAAACAACCGAGGCGAGCTGGAGGCTGTGCTGGAACACTACAAGGATGACCCCGAGAAACTTGCGGCAGCCCGGTTCCTGATTGAGAACATGCCGGGACACGAGT
>JAGCYM010000046.1 GCA_017960805.1 Ruminococcus sp. | reverse complement strand
TAAAGAACGTTGTTATCGCTTACGAGCCGGTATGGGCTATCGGTACAGGTCTTACAGCTACACCGGATCAGGCTGAGGAAGTTTGCGGATTCATCCGTGCACAGCTTGCCAAGCTCTTTGATCAGGCTACAGCTGACGCTGTTACTATCCAGTACGGTGGCTCCATGAATGCTAAGAACGCTGCTGAGCTTCTTGCTAAGCCAAACATTGACGGCGGTCTTATCGGTGGTGCTTCACTCAAGGCTGAAGACTTCAATGTTATTGTTCAGGCAGCAGTCAACGGCTGATAATTCTGAAGACGACAATGTGATAATAACAGGTGATTCGTTAGGGGGAATACTGATATTTTTACTGGGATTATTCTCATTGATTATCTCAGGAGCAGTGTACCTTATCATGCCATCTGTGTTTCCGCTTGTTTTCTTCCCACTGGTGCTCTTCTTCATACTGATAATTGTATTTTACATCGTTTATCGAAAAAAGGAGAAATGCCGCAATGCCTTATGGCTTTCAATAGCAGGTTTTATAGGAATAGATCTTATTGCTGTCGCTCTGATCATTTTGCTCTTCAGTTTCGAGCACAGCAGCAGCTTATATATTCCCAAGAAACTACTGTTTGATAACTGTGTATATTCGCCTTTTTCCGATGAATGTGAGATACTGCCAGATAAGTTGCCATCCAATTATCGTGATTTCAAATTCAAGACTCAGGGAAAAGCTCCTGCAAGGCATTATTATGCTTCTGCATATCTCGCGTTCCATACTGACAATGAAACTTTGAAAAAATATGAGGATTTATTCAAAGGACGTGCTGATTTTAGTGCATACAGTATTCTGGCTGAAAAGTTCGATGGCATCGACTTTAACACATATGCGTATCCCCAGGAATTTCCGGCTTTTGATTTCCTGGATAAGGTGCACAAAGAAGATCTGCTCAAAATTGATGCTGATAGTGAAGAACAGAGCACACAAAGAAATCTGATCGTGTATTCAGATTCACCTTATCAATCTAATAATCGTTATGATTCAAAAGGTTGTCTGATAGATTACGATTCAGGACTTGTAGTTTTCTGGACTTAAACATGAATAATATGAAGGGCGGGAGCGATTCCGCCCTTATAAATGAAAGGATAATTGAAATGTCTAAGAAACCCGTAGCACTTATTATCATGGATGGCTTCGGCTATAACCCAGATTCTTATGGCAACGCTATTGCTGCCGCAAAGAAGCCTAACCTCGATAAGTATTTAGCAGAGTGCCCTAATACTCTCATCGGAGCAAGCGGACTTGATGTAGGTCTTCCTGATGGACAGATGGGTAACTCAGAAGTAGGTCACACAAATATTGGTGCCGGCCGTATCGTTTATCAGATGCTTGTTAAGATATCAAAGGATATCAAGGACGGCGTTTTCTTCAATAATAAGGCTATCCTCGCAGCTATGAACAACTGCAAGGAAAAGAACAGCGCTCTTCACCTTATGGGACTTCTTTCTCCCGGCGGCGTTCACAGCCACATGGAGCATCTTTTCGGTATAGTTGAGATGGCTAAGAAGAACGGCCTTGATAAGGTATATATCCATGCATTCCTCGACGGACGTGACGTTCCTCCGTCATCTGCTGCAGAATATATGGAAGAGACTGTTGCAGAGCTTAATAAGATCGGTCTTGGAAAGATAGCTACTATCTCGGGACGTTTCTATGCTATGGACAGAGACAACGCATGGGACAGAGTTGAGAAGGCTTATTCCGCACTTGTTTATGGTGAAGGTGTTCAGGAGACAGATCCTGTTCAGGCTATAAAGAACTCCTATGCTAATGAGGTAACTGATGAGTTCATGCTTCCTACTGTTATCGCAGGCGGCGCTCAGATCAAGGCTGATGACAGTGTTATCTTCTTCAACTTCCGTCCTGACCGAGCAAGACAGATCACACGTTCATTCGTTGATCCTGAGTTCAAGGGATTTGAGAGAAGAAACGGCTTCTTCCCTGTAAACTTTGTATGTATGGCTCAGTATGACGCAACTATGCCTAACGTTTCAGTTGCATATCCTCCTGAGCAGCTCACAATGACAATGGGTGAGTATCTTGCAAAACTCGGCAAGACACAGCTCCGTATCGCTGAAACACAGAAGTATGCTCATGTTACATTCTTCTTCAACGGTGGTGAGGAGAAACAGTTCGAGGGTGAGGATCGTATCCTTATCAAGTCACCTGATGTTCCTACATTCGACCTCAAGCCTGAGATGAGCGCATATGAGGTTTGTGACGCCGTAGTTGATGCGATCAATTCTGATAAATATGATGTAATCATCCTTAACTACGCTAACTGCGACATGGTTGGCCATACAGGTATATTTGACGCAGCTGTAAAGGCTGTTGAGGCTACTGATACATGCGTTGGACGTATGGTAGACGCTATACTCGCTAAGGGCGGTGCTGCTCTTATCACTGCTGATCACGGAAACGCTGACAAGATGATGGAAGCTGATGGAAGCCCATTTACAGCTCATACTACAAATCAGGTTCCGCTCATCGCTGTAGGCGTAGAGGGTAAGCTGATCGAGGGCGGTGTACTTGCAGATCTTGCACCTACTATGCTCGATATAATGGAAGTACCTCAGCCTGCTGAGATGACTGGTAAGTCACTTCTTGTAAAATAAGAATTATGTATAACGGGCGGAAATCCGCCCGTTCTGTTGAATAAAATGTTATGTGCCGCTAACACGGAAAGGAGCCCTAGTGAAACACCGCATTTTTAACGCGTCTCTTATTTTATCAGCAATGCTCATAAGCTTTACTTCTTGCAGCAATAAACAGTCTCAGACCGCAAAGGAACGTGATGTTTTCGCTATGGATACCTTCATGACCATGAAAGCGTATGGAGACAGTGCTGATATAGCTCTGGAGCAGGCAGAAAACAGGATACATGAGCTTGAGAATTGCCTTTCTGTTACGAACCAGGAAAGTGAAATATATAAGATAAACAGTGCAGATGGAGCGGAGGTTCCTGTCTCTTATGATACAGCGCTTATGGTTGAAGCTGGCGTATTCTACTGGCAGGAGACAAAAGGGGCGCTGGATATAAGTATATATCCTGTACTTTCAGAGTGGGGATTCACGACTGGTGATTTTCATGTTCCGGATACTGCCACTATTTCAAAACTGCTCGAAAAAGTTGACGGCGGCAGCATAGAAGTCAATGATTTTACAGTTAAGATTCCTTCCGGAAGTAAGATAGATCTGGGAGCTATAGCCAAAGGGTATACCGGTGATGAAATAATGGAGATATTCCAGAACAATGGTATTACTTCAGCACTTATCAGTCTTGGAGGCAATGTGCAGGCTCTCGGAAGCAAGCCTGATGGTTCTGACTGGCGTGTCGGTATAAAAGACCCTTTCTCACCTGATACAAATATGTGTGTGGTAAGTATTTCTGATAAAGCTGTTGTGACTTCAGGTAATTATGAGAGGTGTTTTACCGGAGATGACGGAAAGGAATACTGGCATATTATTGATCCCGATGATGGTTTCCCGGCAGATAACGGGCTTGTTTCTGTTACTGTGATAGGGGAGAAGGGACTTCGTTGCGATGCCTTGTCAACTGCACTGTTTGTTGCCGGAACTGATGAAGCACAGTCATATCTCAGAAATTACAGAGACGTTGATGCTGTTCTGGTTACTGATGACGGAAAGATTCTGTATACTGATGGCTTAAGCAAATGCATTGAAATAAGCAGTGATATGCCATCGGAGGTGATCCCGTATGACTAAAGGCGTTAAGATCTGCCTGGCTGTTGCAGTGATCATCTTTATTGCTGCCGGAGTTACCACACTCATACTTCGGCGTCCGTCAGACAAATCATACGCGGCTATAATTCAGGATGGCAAAACTCTATATATAATTGATCTCTCTTCAGGCGAAGACAGACAGATACGGATAGATTTTCCGGACGGAGGATACAATATTGTTGATATATCCGACGGAACCATCTGTATATCAGAAGCAGACTGTCCTGATAAGACGTGTATCAAGACGGGTAAGCTTACATCTGAAGGTGTGCCGATTGTATGCCTTCCGCACAGGCTTGTTATCAAACTGATCGATGAGCCGGAAAACGGAGGCTGATATGAAAACACGAAGAATGACAGAGCTCGCACTGCTTACTGCCGCGGCTCTGATAATATTTATTGTTGAGCTTCGTCTGCCGGATCTATCATCGATTCCTGGAGTAAAGCTCGGACTTGCTAACATTTTTACAGTATATGTCGTATACAGCTACAAAGCAAAGGAAGCTGCACTGATGCTCCTGACAAGAATACTGTTAGGATCTTTGTTCAGTAATAACTTTTCTTCTGTAATCTACAGTCTGGCCGGCGGTATGCTTTGCATAGCGGGAATGCTGCTGCTGAAAAAGGTTATTCCGATTAATTATCTTTGGCTGTGCAGTGTTTTTGGAGCAATGTTCCACAATACGGGACAGATTGCTGCTGCACTTCTGCTTACACGTTCAGCCGCTGTACTTATTCACTATCCGCTTCTGATAGTGTCAGGATGCATAGCCGGATTATTTACGGGACTGTGTGCGCAGTTTGTTCTGAAGAGGCTTATGCCTGTAAGAAAAAACGGAGAATTCAATGAAGAAACAACTATGAAGGAGAATGAAAAATGAATCCACTTGCAATGATGAAACTAAAGCCACTGTTTGAGACTTTCTGCCAGGATCATCCGAAACTTCTGATGTTCCTTGGAGCAGTCGGAGGAGCTGTTGATAAGGACAGTATAATAGAGATGACACTTACAACTTCACAGGGACAGACTATGAAGACAAACATCAAGGTTAATGATAATGACATTGAGCTCTTCCAGGAACTTGCAAAACTGATGAAAAAGTAAGGAAAACTACCATGGAGAATTTGATTAGGATTCTATTGAAGGTACTCAAATGGGGAGCCATAGCAACTGTAATTTTCATTGTTATCGTTGCAATTGTTCATCTTGTCGGCCGCAAACTGAACAACCGCACTCCTGATGGAGGTATAAACGAAACTGCGTTTGTAGACATCAATGGGACTAAGCAGTGGATTAATATCTATGGAGAAGACAAGGATGCGCCTGTGCTGCTGTATCTGCATGGTGGTCCGTTCAGCGCCACAAGCGCTGTTGACTGGACATGTCTTAGAAAACTAAGCAAGGATTATATAGTAGTCAACTGGGATCAGCGAGGATGCGGACACAACTATCCCAAATACAAGGTGGAGTCGGCGCCTACATCTGAGGATATGATCCAGGACGGAGTGGAGATGACTGATTATCTGCTTGGTCGTTTTGGCAAGGAAAAGATCACGCTCATGGGTATGTCATGGGGTTCGATTCTAGGTTCAAATCTCGCATTCAGATATCCTGAGAAATATGATGCAATGATCGCTCTGAGTCTTGTTGTTGATATAGAAGAGAGCCAGAAACTGTTCAAGGATTATATGCTTGAAAAATCTGAAGGCGATGAAGAAATGCATTCGATCGCTGAGTCGATAGATCCTGCAGTAATGAATTATTCTGAACTCCAGAGAACTTCGGTACTCATATCTAAATACGGGTATTATGATGATTACTTCGTTGATGCGGATGTGAATTTTCTTACGACCACATTTTTCAACCCTTACTGCACACTCGGTCAGGATGTGAGAATGATCTATGGCTCTCCTTCCTATAGAGAATATGTGACAAAAACGCTCATGCCTGAACCGGGAGCTATAATAGGCCCTCTTGGACTTACTGGCGCAAGACAGAGTATAAGGTCCCATATTATGTTTTGGAAGGCAAAAAAGACTATGGTAATGTAACTATGGCTGATCTGGCTGCTTCATATTTTGACAGTATTGATGCGCCGGATAAGAAGATGGAATATGTTGATGGCGGTCACAATGCGCCAATGATGAAGACTGAGAAGCTTGCAGAGTATATTCATGAGATAGCTGAAAAGCAGAAAAAATGATAATACAAAAGAAATCCCGGAAGTCACATGATTTCGATCTGTGACTTTCCGGGATTATTCATTATTCGTATTTGCTGTCATGCGTTTCGATACGTGTCTTCACATCATAATTATCAAGCATATTGAAGAGCGCATTGAGCAGATAGCCGTAACTTGAACCGGTTATGTGAAGTCCGTCGCCGCCTGATACGTTTGAAGCCAGCGCTCCGGTATTTGGATCTTTAAGTATAGCATTTGCATCGAAGAACAGTATCTGAGAAGATCCATAAGAGTCTACAGTTGATCTAGCGGCATTATTGAAGTTATTTATTGTGTCGTTTGTAGTGTAGTAGTTGTTGGCTGAGACCGGTGTTATTGCACCTATTACTACAGTAGTGTCAGGTATTCTGTCGACGAGCTGCTGTGCGATACCATAGATCTGGTTTGCATAGCTTTCAGGGGTAGTTCCTAAGATGTCATTCATACCGATTGAAATGTATATAAGTGGTGAATCAAGGTATACCGCTGCGTCAACAGCTCCCATGGAGCCTCCGCCAAGATCAAATGTGTATTTATTCATGTTCCAAAGAGCCATAGACTCCTTGGCGATGTTGTGTTCATATGGAATGTATCCGTAAGCATTAAAGCCATAAGCTATAGAGTCACCAAGGATAGTAAGACGTTCCTGATAATAACTGCTGTTGGATGAATCTGCTCCGACATAAACTTTATAGTCTGATACTGGCACTCTCTCAGGACGCGAATCCGGATTGTCTTCAGAAGAAGTAGTCTCAGTTGTTGAACCTTCAGTATTACTATCTTCTTCCGCTGCTTTTTCAGCTTCGGTCCTTGGGACTTCTGTAGTAGTTGTGGCAGTCGCGGAGACAACAGTAAGAGTAAATGCTGTAGTTGAAGACTGTGAAGCAGCTGTAGAAGTTGATGCGGAAGCTGAAGCAAGCGAAGTAGTGCTTTCGCTGTCAGAAATCACGCTGATCGGCGTGCTGGTACGCACGTATTCGACACCGTTAGATTTTAATCGTTCAGATTGACCGTCTGAAGTAAAGAACATTGCTAAAACAGAGGATACAATAACAAGAAGGGGGAGGATCGGATTCGAAAAAAAGTGCCTTACAAATTCACTGAATATCTTCTTCAAACTGATCCTCACCTCCTTTAAAAAACAAAATTAAATCTCGCAGGCAGTGACCTGCGAGATGGTATAGCGAATTGAAAAAATGTCTTTTCTCAGTCTGGCAGTTTTAGTCAGACGTAAGAGCGTAGAGATTTGTTTATAAGCGAAAGAAGCACTGTGAATTGTATTTTACGCTTTCGAAAAGGCATTATTCCATTTTGAAGAAATCGTCACCTATTAACCACTGAAACATTATAGCACATTAGATGACTTTCGTCAAGAGTTTTTACATTGTTGTTTGAAGATAACCCCTGATAACCCTTTGAAAAATTTTCACGCAGGGGTTATACTTATAAAAATAGATGAAATAGTGGAGGGGAAGTTATGAATGATGATTTGAAAAATATTAACAAGCTTGAAGCAGAGATTGCATTATTGCCATCAGGGTATATATCAAAGAAAACAATCAAAGGAAGTATTAAGAATTATTATCAATGGACAGAAAAGGGAAAAAAGAAGAGCAAGTATCTTGATGAGGACAGTGCTTCTGAAATGAAGATACTGATTGAAAAACGTCGTAAAACAAATCTTTTATTAGATTCTGCGTTATTAAGATTTGTAGCTCCGATTATAGAATACAAACATCGAGACTGCTTAACATTCAGTCCCTCAAAAACAACGAGGTTGAATTGAAAGGACAACCTCGTTGTTTTTGAGGGCTGTTTTTTCACAGCTCCTTCTACTCACATATTTAGTTCAAGGCTTTCGGAATTATCACTTTTTTTCTTCAGGATAAATCTCTTGTTTCATTGCCATTTCATATGTAGGAAGCATTATCTGATTATATCTTGATTCGATATAAACAGTGTAGAATTCTCGCTGCAGATCTGTCAGATACGGAACGGAACTGATGAATTCATTAATCCTATCTACGTCTATCCTTGGAAAAATCCGCATTATTGCATCATTACATTCTTCATACTTACTGTTCATCAAGAACTGATGATAGTTGATTTTTTGTCCTTCGTGTTTAATAGCTGATGTAGGGAAATGGAATATACGCGCATTCAACTCATCCGGATTCTGCAATATTAAGTGCATTGTCCGCTCGTCTGCCTGCGGCAGTAAACAGCTTCCACAATCATATACAGGGGCGATTTCAGAAGTGTTGCTTTCCTTGTTATACAGAAAGCCCCAGTTACCATTATGTCGGTCAAAATTGCCTAAAAAAGCGTCAACAACAAACACGTTCCAGAAATGTTTCTGCAACTTAACAGGATCAACAAAAGTCTGTTTTTCAATAGTTTCAAGAAGATCCGTCAATTCTGTTCCGTTGCCATTGTGCTCGGAATCGATAATGGTATTCTTAATAGAGCAGAAATCATAAAGCACACTTCCGTCAGCTGTAAAGTCCTTGCAGGCACATACAATTTTTTCTTTTCCATTGACAGTATATGTACCTAAAAGTGTTTCTTGAGCCTTAATACCAAGCATATTGAAAATGCCACAGCTTATATGCTCGCAAATACAGCTATTCGTATATGAGAGGTCAGTAGGCTTCTTATCTGCTGAAGGCGGAAACTTGATCATATATTGCTCATTGTTATATATGATCGCTATTTTCTTACCATTAGCACCGTTATATGCCTTTCCTGCCACTCTTGGACAGTCAGTAAAATCTATCTTATTGTTCATTATTCCTCCATAAAAACTTCCGACGTAAATATTCAGCGTGCTCATGAGAGATAAGACCGTCGCTGATTTCTGCCATATTAATGCTGCCGTAAAGCTCTCCCCACAAACAGTCAAGCAAAGTGGAATGATTTGCGAGTCCCTCTTTATATGCATCAAGGTCATGCTGGAGATACGGCGGCAGACCGTATTCGTATGAACTGAGTATTTCTTCGTTCTTATCTGCCATATTGCGCCCTCCTATCTTTTTTTCAATTATACCCACTATCGAGAGAAAAGTCAAGAGACGCGCCATTAATAGACGTTTGCATCTCTTGGAGGTTACGATGCCACATGTTGCTGCACAAATCCCGCTTAAATGGTATTTGTGGTATATTCTGTGAATGTGTTACAATATAGACCCCAACAGTTTCTCTTCTAAAAATAGCCGTTTTTGATCAATTTTAAAATAAGTCAGCCATATTTTCTTGTACCTGCTATCCTGATGCATCTGATGTCATCATAAATATAAGTATTCAGCGGACGATCATACGCATTGAATGTGTGAGCCGCGATATACGGGACTCCGCTGTGAAATCTGATAACAAGCATACTGTGGTGGAATCTTCCACCTGTGCCGAGCTGTATAACATCACCTGCATGGGCTTGACTGAGCGGCACAAGTATGCCGAATGGTCCGACACCTTTGTTATTTACAATGAATTTATAGAAATACTCCACACTTGTCCACGCAGCCGCCCTGTCGTGAAGTGAATTATAATACCAGCCTGTGTCACGGGTATAGTTCAT
Organism: Ruminococcus sp.; assembly: GCA_017960805.1. Lineage (GTDB taxonomy): Bacteria > Bacillota > Clostridia > Oscillospirales > Ruminococcaceae > Ruminococcus. The sequence continues at coordinate 13,621 of JAGCYM010000046.1, read as the reverse complement.
GACCGCTCCGCCTGCGTACAGACACTGGGACACGAAATTAGTGCAGTCTCCACCGATATTTTCAAAGTTATAGTATGCAGGATTTGCCGAAAATGCCCACCTGCGAGCGTATTCTATCTCAGCCTTTATGTTGAGCGGATATTCTTTCATCTCATAACAGGTCTGATTATACCGCAGGCAATTTTCTCACCTGCGTTACCACTTGGCTGAGTGGTGAAATCATCGGGACTTCCGTGAATTATTATGGCTTTTCCTATCACATCATCAACTGTAAATCTGTTTGTCAGGAATATGGAAACTGCCCTACCGTTATTCCCGAAAAGCGGCGGCATATCTCCCATATGGAAAGGGTGTATGCAGTTATCCTTATTCAGATGAGTTCCTGCATCAGCAAACTTATCTTTGTCATTACCTGTGCATGACTCGCCCTCATGTATGTGAAAGCCAAATACCTCCTGACTGCATCTGTTGCCTGCGTAAGGAAGTTCGTCCACATCGGCGTATACGAGCGTACCATTTTTCATCGTATAGAATCTCACAACTCCGTAAATATCGGGATATTCATCGCTCCCCGTCAGTACAGCCGCCGCCTGCGGTCGTTTTTGTATAAGTGAAACTCCGCTGCAATTCATTCTGTTCATAGCACATTCCTCCCGAAATATTATATGACGCTGAACAGTAATGCGTTCATTCAAACGGGTCGGCGCTTTGCTTCTTCACTTCCATAGGATACAGCTGAAGCGTTTTTTTCACTGTGTCTGCCATGCCGAGAAACACCTCCTTCGCATTGTTAAATCCCTGCTCGTGAAGCTGTTTATCGAGCCACTCTCGCTCGAATCCTGACTTTTTAAGATTGACATCGTTGATGTGTCCGTCGAGGATAACATTCACCATTATTTCCTCCTGTTCAGGTTCAAGCTCCAAATCAGAAGGCTTGAGCGGTCTGTCGGAATCGACAGGAAGCAGGCTCAGCGAGCCGTTATACTCGAATACAGCCGTTCTGAGATTTGAGAGGTCAAAATATCCCTGATTTCGGCAGTGTGTGAGGAAGTCGCTGATGTCGATACGAGCCTTTTTGAAATTGTCGCGGTAAAGCTTTCCATTGTGGAAAAGGATAAGTGGTCTGCCGATGAGCACCTTGCGGAAATACGTTGATTTTCCTATTATTATCGAGACGGCATACGCACTCAGCGCATATATTATCATCGCAACTATCATACGCTCGGGGTGCTCGTCCTCAAAGGAGCACTCCGCTGCAATAGAGCCGATAGATATACCGATGATGTAGTCAAACATACTCAGCTGTGAAAGCTGTTTGTTGCCCATAAGCTTTGTCAGAAGAAACAGTACTATAATGCTGAGAAATGAGATCCATGCTGTTTTCAGAAGTTCCATAATTGCCTCCTTTTAGTTTATTATGTGCAGTGAGATGTCAATTATTATCTGCGGCTTGAAAGAATAAGACAGCGACGTTTACGCACACTATATTAGAGGTGATAACAATGGCAAAACAGGGTATGAAACGCCCCGACTACACTCATACAAAGCCTAAGAATGAACAGTCTCCCGTTCCTGAAATACAGGGAAAAGCCAAACACGGCAAATCTCATGTGAATCCCATTATCGCAGGAACCTCGGGAGCAGAGCAAAAGGTATGGCATAACAAGTCGTATTCTGAGGAAGTGCCGGTCTCATCGGCATATCCCGCAATCGACAACGACCTCGCACGCGACAACATTGAAAACGACATTCCTGCCGCTGATTTGCAGGACATCTGACGGAGGTAGACTATAAACAACTTTGAAATGCCTGTCGGACTCGGAATGGCACTTGCTATGAATCCCGAGGCAATGGAAAAATTCTCATCTCTGCCAGAACAGCAGAAATGGGAAGTAGTAAGCGGTACTCACGCGATACAGTCGCGGAAAGAAATGCAGCAGTACGTCCGCAATATAATCGAGGCATACTAAAACGAGGAGCAGCACATCGCTGCTCCTTTGTTATGGTATATTGCAGGATCCTACCACTCGTTCAGCAGTGATATTGTCCTTTAACAAATCTATGGCGTTCCTGTGCTTTTCTTCACCGAGCGTTGAAGCGCAAAGGTCTGAAATTACCGCACAGTCCTGCACACTGTCATAGCATGAAAAAACAGTTGCAAGTACACAGCAGTCTGTATTAACTCCGCAGAAATACATCTTATCGAAGCACTCATTTTTAATGAAATTTCTGAATTCAGAAGTCAGCCCCGAATATGTGGTCTTATCAAAAGAACGCATAACATACGGGGTTATATCTGAAACAAGTTCAGAAGCCAAAGTCCCTGACATACACTCTTTCCAGCCACCAAATCTGAAACAGGCTGTCTCAGAAGTATTGCAGTACCTTGTTGCAACAATACTGTCAAAGCAATCATGACTGCTGATAAATTCAGCTATTTTATGCGGAAGATGAGCTGTGTTTTCATTGATAAAGCCATTCTGCAGGTCAACAATCACAAGGCAATTCTTCATTTTTGTTAAAGCTCCTCTGAAAGCATATTAGACGGCGGCAGACAAGTATTCCCCCTGCATACATAGAAGGTGGTGCGCTCGTTCAGCAGGGGGTACTTATTGTCAGCCTGTACAACAGTAACATTTGCAAGAAATGGCAGATTCGATATATCTGGTGAGCCTTTGGCTGAAATAATAACTCGCGGCGGCGGAGCTTCATTCAGAAGCTTTGCAAGCAGAAACATACAATGTCCTGAGGGATAGTCCTGTGACTGCGCTGACATGAAATCAAGCTGTTTTTCCGCACATTCTCGATATTCTTCCTTTTCTGTGAGCTGATGCAGCCGTATAAGATCGTATGCCATAATTGAGTTTCCGCTTGGGACAGCACCGTCATACAGTTCCTTCGGATTTTTAAAAAGCTCAGTAGTTTCGCACATATTGAAGCCGCCGTTTTTATCAGAAAAGCGCTTTACTGCCTCCGCACAGAGTTCCTCTGCTCTCATAAGATATTTATTGTCAAGCGTAGAATTGTACATCTCAATCAGTGCGGCGATATAATAAGCGTAGTCCTCCAGAAATGCGGTATCTGAGCGTTTTCCGTCACGGAAGCTTGTATAAAGACGCTCTCCGTCCGAAATATTTCCCTCAATGAAACACTGTGCATTTTCAGCTGCACGGAGGTATTTTTCCTCATGTGACACTCTGTAAAGCATCGACATCGCCGCTATCATCATCGAGTTCCACGAAAGCAGTATTTTGTCGTCAAGATGAAGCTTTGTGCGCTTTTTGCGATACTCATAGAGCTTTTGGAATTCAGCTTCAAAATCGGTATCAAGGTCACCGCTTTTCAGCAGATTCGGTATATTTACGCCCTCAAAATTTCCATGCTCTGTGATATCAAAGGTCTCGGAAAAGTGCTTACCCTTATCGCCAAGAACAGACGTTATCTCATCGACCGAGAAAGTGTAATACTTTCCCTCAACGCCCTCGCTGTCTGCGTCCTGCGCGGAATAGAAGCCGCCTTCGGGAGAAGTCATCTCGCAGAGAATGTAGTCTGCTGTCTTGATAGTTGTTTCAAGATATACTTTCGAGCTCGTAAGGCTGTACATAGCGGAATATGCGATGATAAGAAGTGCGTTGTCGTATAGCATCTTCTCAAAATGCGGAGCAAGGAAATACCTGTCGGTAGAGTAACGCGAGAAGCCACCGCCGATGTGGTCAAATATGCCGCCTTTCCTCATTTGTATAAGAGTTTTTTCTGCCATTTTCTGTGCAGTTTCATCGCTATTAATTTTTGCGTAATACATCAGGAACATCAGCTCGTGTGGAATAGGGAACTTCGGTGCAGAGCCGAATCCACCGTAAATACTATCATAGCTCTTGCGGAGCATCTCAGCGGCAGTTTCAACTATGTCACCATTAACTTTATTTCCCTTGACCGATTCTGTATTTTTCAGCATATCGGTTATATTTTCCGCAGACTGAATGAGCTTTTCACGTTCTGTATCCCACTGCATTACGACCGCATTGAGTACATCGCGGAAGCTTGGCATACCAAAGCGAGGGGTGGTCGGAAAGTAAGTTCCTGCAAAAAAAGGCTTTTTGTCCCACGTCATAAAAACACTCATCGGCCAGCCGCCACTGCCGGTAAAAGCCTGACATACCGTCATATACACGCTGTCAATGTCGGGACGCTCTTCGCGGTCAACTTTTACAGAAATGAAGTTTTTATTCAACAGTTCAGCTGTTTCGGAATTCTCAAAGCTCTCATGTGCCATAACATGACACCAATGGCAGGTGCTGTAACCGATACTCAGGAAAACCGGCTTATCCTCCGACTTTGCCCGTTCAAATGCCTCGCCGCACCACGGATACCAGTCAACCGGATTGTCTGCGTGCTGAAGCAGATAAGGACTTGTTTCATTTTTCAGATGATTCATATACACTCTCCTTGTATTATTTGAGATTAGTATATGTGTGATCATTACTTGTATTCAATAATAAAGGATATGCTTGCCTTTATCCCTTATTATTAAGCAGTATTTTTCTCTTTTTCAATTTTACTCTTTCAAAGATATCTCTGCTGATTATTGGCTCATGATTATTTTCAATGAAATACATATCAAGTTCACCATTATTCTTTTTTCGTTTTCCTGTCAACGAGTTTTCAGTGAAACTCTTCTGCATAATAACATCTCCTACATATTTTTCATTGTCAAGTATTCTGTCAATAGTCGAAGTGCTCCACTCATATTTCCCCGTAACAGTCTTGATTTTGTTTTCTTCAAGATACTTTTTAATCTTGCGAACCCCCAAACCATTAAGATATAGCTCAAATATCTTTTTTACTATTCTTGCTTCATCCTCAACGATTACAAGATGTCCATTCTCATCTTTGGTATAGCCTAAAAATCGAGAACAGTTTAACCATACTTTGCCCTCACGCATTTTTCGACGTATCCCTTTTTTGATTTCATTGCTCTTACGATAATTCGTCATATTATTGACCTTCATTGTCATCAGCTCCTATAATTAATTATATGTAAAAAGGCGTATGCATTGATTTGCATACGCCATATTTATTGTTGACAAAAACAAAGCTACATTTTATGCATTATGCAACAAAAATGTAGCTTTCAACTTGAAGCTTGTGACGGGACTCGAACCTGCGACCGAGGACTGTTTTTAAAGCGAACATAATTTCTGCTTTTGATTGTTACGCTGCTTTTGCCACAGTTTCCTTCAGTTCGCCTACGAATCTGTAATATATCTCTACCTGCTGATATGTCTTTCCATAGAGCTTTTCCTTGTGGTGGACAACTATTTTGTCGATAAGCTCATTGAGTATATCAGCGTTGAGTTCCTTTATATCCGTATAACTGTCAATTACTTTTGTAAATTTATCGGCGGCATCAGATCTGGCTCTGAGCGTTGTGATCTCATATGTCAGTTCGGGTATAGAATTTTTGAGTTCTGCCTGTTCTTCCTCAAATGTTTTTGTCATCTGTGCGTAGCGATCATCAGAGATCTTTCCGAGTGCATTATCTTCATAGAGCTTGTTGAGAAGGTGGTCTATCTCAGCTATTCTACCCTGTGCTTTTTCAAGCTCATGTTCAAGCTGTATTACCTTCTTTGCACTGCTGTCACTGCACTTGCTGTCGAGGAATGACCTGAACTCATCCTTATTTTTACGATATGACTTCAGCACTCTCCGGATGTCTTTCAGCACAAGCTTGTACACCACATCGTAGGTAATATAATGCGATGCACAATATTTCTTGCCATGGGTTTTGTACATCCAGCATGAGTATGCTCCGTGATATGTACCGTCGCGGCGTTTCTTCTGCGAGTAGGTGAGTGCGTGACCGCAGTCCGCACAGTAGAGCAGACCTGCGAACATCTGAACTTCACCTGTCAGCATTGGACGCCTTTTGGTACTCATCATTCTGTGTGCTTCGTCCCACAGCTCCTGAGAGATTATCGGCTCATGACAGTTCTCAACGATTATCCAGTCCTCCCTCGGGACCTTGACCTTCTCCTTGCTTTTCATCGACTTGCACCGCTGCTTTCCGTAGATCAGTTTACCGAGGTAGACCTCATTTTCAAGTATCACTCGGATAGAAGTAACGTGCCAATCGAACTCTCGCCGCCAGTAATCCGACTTGAAGTAATCAGGATTGTGGAGATTGAAGTAAGCTATCGGTGTGAGAACTTTTTCCTCACGAAATATTTTCGTGGTCTTATTGTAGCCTATCCCCTGTGCCGCCATTCTGAATATCCTTCGTACTGTCTCCGCAGCAGGCTCATCTATCACAAGATGATGCCTGTCGTTCGGATCCAGCTTGTAACCGAAGGGCGGCTTTGAACCGATGTACTGTCCGGCTTTCGCTTTTGCCTTCTTCGCAGTCTTAGTCTTGATAGAAGCTTCCCTTGCGAAGTAATCATTCAGCACATTCCTCATCGGAAACATCATATCGTTTTCGTTTTTCATTGAGTCGTAGTTGTCGCTCACAGCAATGAACCGAACTCCGAGCTCCTTGAACTTTTCGACGTACATTCCGACTTCGATATACGACCTTCCGAATCGTGACTGGTCTTTTACCAGGACAGTATCTATCAGCCCATTCTGAATGTCTTCATACATTCTCTGGAACGCCGGACGGTCAAAGTTAGTGCCGCTGTATCCGTCATCATCGTACACTTCATAATTATCTATTGCATGATCCTTGCAGTACTGCTCCAGTAATAATTTCTGCGAGCCAATGCTAACGCTTTCGCCCATTCGCCCGTCATCGACCGAGAGCCTGCAATACAGAGCTGCTTTTTTAGGCTGTTTGTTTTTCATTATAACTCCTTTCACAGCCGTGCAGCAGATCCTTACACGGACAGTATACCACACCTCCGCTCAGGAATCCAGTACGCACAGCTGATTTCGTAGGACTGCACAAAAAACATTTTCCGACTTTTACATTGACTCGCTCTCGGTCTGCTTTGCATCAAAGGCAGGCTTTTCATCCCCCCTTTCGAGCTGTCGGAGCATTAATTCTCCGAGCGACTCTTCAGCTCTTTTCCTGCCAAGGAAAGCAGACCAAACACGATAGGTGACACCGTCAACAGTACAGTCGTGATGCAATACGGACTGTACCTCGGGATCTTCACTGCAATGAGTCTTTTCAAGGTTTACGCTCATACATCCGCCTCCTCTAAAACTATTCAATTCAAATTCACAGGTACAAAATCTGATCGTACCGTCTTTGCTGAGCCTGCGTGTTACCAGCCCAGACTTTTTGAGCATCCCTTGCGAGGCCTGCTCGGTTTTTTATCACTCCTCTCACAGCGGCAATTATGCTGCTCAGACGCCTCCCATATCTCCCTGATCATAGCCTTTATCTGGCTTTTTTCTCAAAAAAGACGCCTGCTTTTTTGAAATTCCCAAGGAAAGACACCTCTGCTTACTTCACAGCAAATGCCGAAGAATCGGCGGGCACTGCCCGTCCGATGTGGAATGGCGGGCGCAAATGACGCCAGCCTTTTTCCTGCAAACCAAAAAGGGGCACGGGTTCTCCCGTTTCAGCGGCAGGCGGAATGCCGTCTGCGATGCTTGCCTTCCCAAAAGGGAAGACTTTTTGTCACCGCCGCCACTTTTTCTCTGCCCTTAGTATTTGTGTGGTATCCCCACACTCGCTCCACGTTGCGCGACAACTGCGTTCAACGGGAGCGGTGGGGTAACTATATCATTTTGGTTTTGAAGGCGGCAAACTCGGGGCTTTCTGTGCCTGTTTCGGATAATCATTCTGTCATAGTTATTATTGCAAAGAAAAGAAGGCGCATAGTTTATATTATCTTTGATAGCTAATATATATCTTCCTTCTCTGTATTAAGTATATATTATCTTGTATACTTAATATATAAGCGTATGACATCATGACACAGCCCCTATGACAATCAACTCTTAAACTTCAATACCAACTCTGCGTCGCGGAGCTTGTCCTTGTCAATGTCATAGTTGAGGAACGCTACCTCATAAGAGTTCATGACCTGACGTCCATTGTCAGCATAGTTGTTATGTATGCGAATGATGTCCTTCTGCGCAAGAGTTTTCAGTGCTCGCTCAACATTGCTCACCGACATTGCAGTGTCTCTTGCAATACCTGTGCGGCTTATGGTCGAGGTTTTCTTTTCGCTGTCGTAGTAGCAGAGTAAATCCATCACCACCTTGAACTCGGCAGGCGTAGTGATGTTGAGGTACTCAAGCGGAGAGTTAACGCCGTTAGAGTATGCTGTGCAGTTGATAATGTTCAAATCTTTCATCTACATCTTCCTTTCGCGTTTCGAGTTTTTACTTGTGATGTCAAGAGTTGTCCGGACGTCTTAACTGCATTCAGTATACACGCTCTCTTGACAAAAGTCAATAGATATAGTATACTATCTCTACCGAGTTCAATCTATAATCTATTTTTATGAACAAATTGTAAACTTTTGATTTCAAGCTATTTATACAGCTGTTTTCAAAGCAATCCGCAGTGTTATACGCTCTGACGAAATAGAACACTATTTCTGAAAGGAGTTATTATGTTTGAGATAGAAGCACACTACCATGACAGAAAAATATATCTTTCCGACGGCAGAGTTTATCCGCTCGGAGAGATACTTCTGCGCTATTTTTCAATGAATTTTTATGACTTAGGCGAACTGTTTGACGTATGTGAACGGGCAAAGTCTGAGTTGAACATCAGTTCCTTATTCTGCCCTGCTGACATTGGCAAGTGCGCACAGGAAATAGAATTCACATACGACAGCATCGTGGACATTGCAAAGTCACTTCCGCCTACGACACAAAGCATTTCAGACACGGTCTGCTGAGAAATCTGTTCGCATACTACAACGACATCTTTGACGAGCCTTTCTATGAGGACTCGGAGTTTGAAGTCGATGACTACAACGAACACTTTGTCAACGCAGAGAGCACTCCTGTGTCCTATGAGGAAATGTATATCACAGAAGATTTGAACGAACTGCGAGCGCTATCTGATTACGAATTTGACAGCAAGAAGGTTTTCAGCAACTACGAGAACAGAAAAGATGCTGCTGACTTCACGACTTGTATTGAGCAGATGACAAATGAATTCTCAACTTTTATCGAGGACATTATCCGCGTCAAGAAAATCTTTATGCCGTTCGTTGACGAGCTTTGTGACCACAACAGTTACCCGACAACTCAAAAAGTAATTGATACTTTTCAGTGCTATACAAGCATTGTTTCAAGCGGCAGTATGTGCATGGGACATACAGTTATCGAGACGAAAAAAGGTCCCATACTCTGTGAGACTTATCGTTTCACATCGCTGGGAGCCTTTCTGTATTTTGAATTGTTCAAGTGTATCGAGGAGAAGTTTATGCCTGTCAAATGCCGCAACTGCGGACGCTGGTTCATCATGAAGCACACTACCTTCTCACACTACTGCAAGCGCCTGGTCAGCAGCAATCCTCCGAAGACTTGTCGTGATAATGCAATGAGCCATAACTTCAAGGAGAAGATAAAGAGTGATCCTGTTTGGGAGATATACAACCGTGCATACAAGCAGCACTATGCTCGCTATATGAAAAAGAAAATGAGCAAGTCCCAGTTCGCAGAGTGGGGCGACTACGCTATTGAGCTGCGAACTAAAGCTGCTGATGGCAAGTTGGAGATGGAAGAGTATCAGAGGCTGATTAAGTTATAACGTTTATTAATTACTCGCATATTCCGCTTTCATGACAACGGAGACATGGCTGAGTTATAATCAACATCTGCTCTTATACGAATTCTCAATTTGGAGAATAATGGCATAATATCTTCTCTAAATGCAGCAATTGCTTTGTCATACGACTCATTAATTTTTCCTTTTTTGTAATCAGGATATAAATCTATCTGCTTACTAATGAATTTCTCTTTTTCAGCCTCTAGATTATCATTAAAGAAATCAGCCATAAGAATCAATGTCTCAACTGAATGATAAACACCTTCGGGATTAACATAATTATTTGATGCTAAAATACTATACAAATTGATGAAGTCCTGACATAAGGCTTTAATCTCATTAAAAGGTGAGATGGTATGACTTAAGCTATCATTTTGAATTACGCCTGTAATATAATCATTCACTTTTTCAATATCTTCTTTTTTAACATTCTCCTGAGTAATTTTGCGAACAGTCTGCTTTACGGGTTGAGTCATTTTAAACACGTTGTTTAATCGCATAGAATAATTATTCTCAAGATCTTTGGCTGGCATCACTACATTAACGGCATTTAGGTTATGAGCAGTTTTAATAATTGAAGAAGACCTATAAATAATGCCGTCAAAATTCTCATTTTCTCTTACCCACAACAAAAGAAGTTGCGGAAATATATATTCTTCAACAAAACTGGCATTGCGATTCTCTACCATCAATGAACAAGCGACTCTAAGCGGAAATAAAACTAAGTATTTCATTATATAACGATCAATATCATCAGAATTATTAGGATGATTCAGATACCAAAGTTTTACCGATGAAATCAATTCTGCCGGAATAGTTGAAAAATCAATAAAGTGTAAGCTCTCATTATCTTTCAAATCTATGGAGAAAAAAGAATAGCTAAACTCTTTGGGCATACCGCACTCATACCAACATAACTCCAGATCGCTTGCAAGGTATAAACAGGGATAGCCCGAAATACTGTATCTATATGATTTTATATTTTGTCTCTTATCCATTGGTATGTGAAATAGTTCTTTTCGTTCATAGTTTTCACGTCCCTGCCGTATGCGCCATAACGATTTATACCAATCAAACCGCTTATCACAGATACTTCTCGCTGTAATAAATTTCTCAACTTTTTGCATCATGTTATAAAAATGAACATGAAGTTCTGACATTTTTCCATTGTCATAATAATGAAATGTGAGGATTATATCATCACATAGATTTTTGATTATATGCAAATTATTTTTTAGTAGTTCATAACACTCGGAACGCAGTTCACGATTGGCAGTTTGCTGTAAAGCAATTGCCAAATCAGTAAAAAATTCATCGTAATATGAGCACAAGTATTCAGCTACTGGCTTTTCTCCACGTGCAACAGGAAGCTTATGTGAAAATATAAAATTATAAATTGGATCATTTAATTTCATTGTGTTTCTCCTTTTAATTGTTATATCTGCTTTATCAGAGTGTTTATTCCAAACAAAGAATGTATGATATATCGATAACGCTTTTTTATTATAACTTAAAAAGTGCAAGTTTTCAATATAAAAATGTAAATATAAACAGCCGCAAGAGACTTAAAATCCCTTGCGGCTTTTGCTTTACTTAGACAACTCCTCAACGATCTCTCCCAGAAGCTGACAGCTTTCGGGGGAGAGTTTTTTATTTTTGGACGAATTATTTCGGAACGAAGCAATGAGCTTTCTGACTATATCAGTCTGCTCTTCACTCAGCCCTGTGGTTGAGAGTTTGCCTCGCTGCTCAGTTCCCAACAGTTCATCAATAGAAACATTGAAGATATTTGAAATGGCACGAAGTGTTTCGAGAGGTGGAGATGACTGATTTATCTCATATTTACTCACTGCTGTAACGGACAGACCAAGCATATCTGCAAGGCGCTTTTGCGTATATCCCTTACTTTTTCTAAGATCTCTCAGTATTATTCCAAAATCATACGGTTCATGCATAGAATTTTCCTCACATTAAAATTTTACAGTGTGAAACTTGAATTTAATTCTATATTATGATATAATTGTAGAATAATAGATAAATTTTATTCAAAAAAATAGATAGAAATTCTACAAAGGAACCATTATGAACAAACAAGTAAAATCCAGGCAGCGTGTAGCAGACCACGGAGAAGTATTTACGGCTGAGCGTGAGGTAAAAGCCATGTGCGACCTTGTATTGCCCGAAACACAGCGTATTGACAGCCGATTTCTCGAACCTGCCTGCGGTGACGGAAACTTTCTCGCAGAGGTGCTGAGCCGCAAATTAGCTGTTGTGCGGAAGAAATACAGGCGGAGTACCATTGACTATGAAATGAACTCCCTGCTGGCTGTGAGCAGTCTTTACGGTGTCGATATACTGGCGGATAATGTTGCCGCCTGCCGTGAGCGACTCTATAAACTGTGGGCGAAGCAGTACAAGTCGGTGTGCAAGAGCGAATGCAGTGATGATATGCACCGTTCTATCCGCTTTATACTGGAGCGCAACATTGTCTGCGGAAACGCTCTCACGCTGTGCTGCGTTGATGAAAACTGCAACGATACCGATGAGCCTATCGTATTTTCGGAGTGGGCATTCATCACAGGAGCAAACATTCAGCGGAGCGACTATACCTTTGCGGAGCTGCTAAGTCAGGACGAGGCTCAGCTCAGTATCAGCGGAGATGAGGGAACGTTCCTGCAAAAATATATTTGTCATTACAGGAGGTTAGGTGAAAATGGCTGAAGGACTATTTGAAAACGTTTACAATCCCGATGTACTGTCGTGTCTGGCGAATCTCTCCAACGATGAAGTTTTCACGCCTCCCGAGGTTGTAAACCAGATGCTTGATATGCTGCCGCAGGAGCTTTTCTCCGATCCCGACACTACATTTCTCGATCCCGCCTGTAAAACAGGAGTATTTCTCCGTGAGACAGCCAAGCGGCTCATCAAGGGACTTGAACCGCAGTTTCCCGATTTGCAGGAGCGTATCGACCACATCTTCCACAAACAGCTTTTCGGTATCGCTATCACTGAGCTGACGAGCCTTCTGTCACGGCGCGGACTTTATTGCAGCAAGTATCCCAACAGCAATTATTCCGTCAGCCGATTTGACGATGCACAGGGCAATATCCGTTTCAAGCGAATCAGCCACAAATGGGAAAAGGGCAAGTGCGTATACTGCGGAGCGTCCGAGAGCCAGTATGAGCGTGGTGACGAGCTTGAAACCCATGCCTATGAGTGGATACATACTATAAAACCAGAGGAAATTTTTAATATGAAGTTCGATGTTATTATATCAAATCCGCCGTATCAGTTAGCAACAGGTGGTGGGACAGAGGAGCGAAAATCAGCAACACAAGCTAAACCTGTTTATCAATTATTTGTAGAAAAAGCGAAAAAATTAAATCCAAAATATATAACGATGATTATACCCGCAAGGTGGTATAACGGCGGAATGGGACTTAATCAATTCAGAGCAGATATGTTGTCTGACAAGAGAGTCACAAAATTGATTGATTTTATTAATTCCAAAGATTGTTTTCAAGGTGTTGACATTGCTGGTGGTGTATGCTACTTTCTATGGGATAGAGATAATCCATCAGATTATTGTGAAATTACAAATATATCTGGTGAAACGAAAATTACAGAATCAAGAGCTCTAAACGAATTTGAAACAATGTTTGTTCGATCAAATAATTCGATTGAAATAATATACAAGGTACTAAAGAAATGCAACCATTTTATGAGTGAAATTGTCTCGCCAATTGATACTTTCGGAATACCCTCAAAAGAAAAGGGGCATGAACACTACAAAGATGGAGATGTTGTCTTAATACATTCAAAGGATTATAATTACTTCTTCTCCAATGTTTAATCAATTCGGATTTATCACTCATATAAATATAC
>JAGCYM010000045.1 GCA_017960805.1 Ruminococcus sp. | reverse complement strand
GTGCCGCATTGAGGACAATCCCAGGCTCTTATTTTGAGGTCCTTGGTTCCTTTATTCACATACCCACAATTTGAACAGGTTTGACTGCTTGCAAAAAACTTGTCAACAATTATAAGTCTTTTTCCTTGTTCTTCAAGCTTATATTTCGTAAATGTAACGAACATTCCCCAACCGTTATCTGCAACAGATTTGCCGAAGTTCAACGATTGTGACATAGCTTGCATGTTAAGATCTTCAATACATACACAGTCATAGTCATTGGTTATCTGCCGCGACAAGTATGGACTTAAACCTCAGGGATTAATCAACGCAGATGTTGATGGCGAATCTGGAGTTACAGCTAATGATGCTTTAACACTACAGAAGTGGGATGCAGGACTGTATTAAGTAACTTTTGGAGAACTACTCTCTATGCCGGAAGAAGAATTTGCGAAATTTTGTGAAAGCAATTCTCTTCCATATGTGTATCCGAAAGGTGTATTTTCATGAAAAGAATAATTGCTATATTATTATCTTTATACTTGCTTAGTATGCTCAGTTCTTGCGATGATAAACCTGCTCAGAACGAGCATATCGGTGACGTTACAGTTGCGACCGAGGCTACTACCGAGCCCGCCTACCTCAAGCTCACCGAGGAGGACTTCGCTCCTGTGGATATTATGCAGAACATAACCGACGGCACGCCGTCTGCGGTGCATTGCATTGAGCTTGAAGGCATTGACTTTGGGGAGAGGCTGTCCCCGTGCAAGGCTCCCGATGTGTGCGATAAGTATTCGCCACGAGCAGTTTTTGACGATGATCCCGAATCTCAAGCACTATATGACAAAGAACGTCAGGCAAAACTCGAAACGCCGAGCAAAGGCTTTGTAAATAACGCGGTCTGCCTCGGCGAGAAGTTCTATTTCTCTGTAAATTACGACAATCTGTGCTCGCACCACGATTCATCGGTGTTCTGCTATGACCCAGACACGAAGAAGACGATCGAGCTCGTCAGACACGAGGGACTTGAATACAACGACAACTTTGCGAACCTGTGCACTGTCCACGGGAGGCTGCTGTACAAAGAAAGTGTAAAGTCCGAGAAGCCACGCACCACAGTCTGCGAGATAGACCCTGAAAGCGGCGATGTCTCAGAGCTTCTCACCCTCGACACCAACATATACATGATATGCGAATCCACGGACGGTATGCTGTTAGACTGCTATGACGGCGGAGATGAGGCTGCTTACTACAAGGAGTACAACTTTGAAACCAAGGAGCTGCGTGACTATAAGGAAACAGGAAATTCTTTTTTTGACACCGTTCTCTGCGACGGCGTTTCCGCGGAGATCACTGGCGGCTTTGCTGAAGGCAAATATGAGCCTGTCACCGTGAAAACGCAGTATTACACCATCTCGACTGATATCACCAACTATGCGGAAATTTACCTGTGGTGTGACAAGGTCTGCATTGCCACGGAGGACAATTATAACGGAAGCTGGCTCTACACATACGATATTGCTAACCGCGAGCGCCTGAAAATGAAGTTTGACGGCTTCATAAGCGGTCTTATCAAAACGAAGGACGCACTTGCCTGTGTTTCGCACATTGGAGTTGGCGATGATGCCTACTCAATGCTGTATTATATAGAGCCCACCCTCGGAACTGCTTTCCGTGTCGGCAAGGAGGAGGGCATGGTCATGGCAAGCGGCGGTGACGACGCATTTGTGCTCACGTTCAAGTTCGTCAACGAGGACGGGGATATATACAGCTGGTCGTACGGAAACAATATCAGTTCTAACGGAAACGGCTATGTTTTCTACAGCAGCACTGAACCCACAGTGCCCGATAAGTTCTTTACATTTGATTGATGAAATAATGATCTTTGTCTTATAACGAAGGAATAATGGATTATATATGAAGAAAAAATATTTGTCCAACTTACTTTAAGGCACTTCAGCATAATTATAATAGTTTTCTGGACAAGGCACAGTAATTCGTTATGATGATTCAAAGGAGTGATTTGTATGAAAAAGATTTTAAGTTTACTTATTTCGGCCTCAATTTTGGCATGTGGTACTGTTATTTCCTTTACAGCAATTGCTGCTGAAACAGAATCCTCTGCAGTTCAGACAAACGAAGTCGCAAAGAAAGCCACTCTTACTGTTACGGTCTACAATGAGGACGAGGGTGGCTTATACACAGACGATCGCACTTCTTTTATGATATGTGGCGTTCATGACCAGACTACAGGATACGGGACGGGTGGAGCTACTTATCTATGTAGTGTTATACCATCTGAAAGTAATCCTTTTATACTTAACGATATTAACATCATCAGCAATACCCAATACACCATCATAGATTCAGGCAGTCCCGATTATGATGGCTTTAATTACTCTATCGACCATGACCGTTCAGACAGGACCTTCAAATTCACAGACAATCCGAATCAGGATCTCAGTATCTACATGAAAAAGTTCTACTTCCCAATAAGTTCTGATACGTCTGTCACGGTCGCTACCCACGGTCAGGATGTTTTTGATAATGTTGTGACGATTAAAAGCTCTATTAATAAACTGATAAACAGCGATGATTTCAAGGCTCTTGATACGACTGACAGGATAAGAAAAGCAAAAGATCTTATGAAGTCACTTTTTGATGAGAAACTTATCACTGATTATTCCTTCGACGAAGAAAAGAATGTGATAAATTTCACTTACAAGTGCGGTACTATCACAGGTCAGATTCGACCTCCTGTATTTGAAGATGAACATAAGCAGTATGACAAAAAAGATGTCACAACAGAAACTATTCCTGCAACATCACAAACTACTATAACTACTACAACAGCTATCGCTTCAACTCCTAGAGATGTGACCGAATCTCATTTGTTAACAGAATTAGGGAATGATGGATGCTGGATACATCTTGATCTTGTATCAGGTGTTTTCAGTATGTCGGGATGTGATACCCAATCATTTTCAATCTTTGGCACTTTTGAGAGAAAAGGCGATGATTTGTATCTGTTTCCTAAGAACGCTTCTGCAGAATTTTATGTTCTGCACAGAGATAACGACCATTTTGTAAGCCAGTCTGAAGAAAAAGGCGTTAATTTAACAGAAGGGCTCATTTTCAATGCAGACAATGATGCTTTCTGGGAAAAGCTTTCTGATCAGACTCCTTCTGAAAATGAATCCATCACCACTGGTGATACAATATCTACTAAGGCAAATATTGCATCAGATGATGAACTTGCTCAGTGGGCAATTAATGACTATCAGAACAAAACAGGTATAACAGTCACCAGTGCTGAGATTAGAACTGTATCCGATGAAGAATGTTTAATCGTATTAAAGGATCCTGAAGGAAATATTCTTGATACATATACAATCAATCCTGAAACTGGTATCGGTATAAACTCTAACAATGAAGTAGTTGATCTTCCTCAGACAGGTATGTCCAGCACCCATAAGGCAGTCGCAGGACTGGCTGCTTTTATTGCACTAACAGGCATTACTCTTGCTAAAAAAAGCAAAAAAGAATCAGAACGGTAGCAATATGATTGTTAGCTCTGGTGCTTCATTTAATATTAATACGTTTCCAAAGGACTCAAACGACTAATATGATCCAATGAACTCTGAAAAGTCCTGACGAATAATTGACTATTATACTTAGGGGGGGGAAAAGCATATGCTACATAAGAAAGTATTATCACTACTAATTTCAGCAATGATGACTATCGGATTCGGAACTGAAATGATTCCACAATCTGCAATTGCTGAGACTACTGAAGAAAATAACGAGTCCTATCAGTGTGGAAATTGGTGCTATATTCTTGTTAACGACGAAGCCAGGGTAATTGAGTTCAAAACTCCTGAGGATAAAATCAATATTCGGAACGGAATCACACTGCCAACAGAACTCGACGGGCACAAAGTCATATCGTTTGCGAAGGGTACATTCGACAATGAAAAGATTTCGAACGAGATAGTTATACCCAATGACCTGACGGCTGAATTTGACGACTACTGGCTCGAGGACTCAATTGTTGAGAGGATAGCGACCGATGATTTCGAGTATTGGATACAGCGTTACCGCGGAGAAAAACGTGAATTGACCGTTCACTGTTGGGAAAAGAAAAAAACTGTTTATGATAATAATGATACTGATATCGAACCCGAGATTACCACAGTGGCTCTTGCATATGTGACGCCATCTCCCGCAACCACAACGACCGCCGCTGCTGCCGAGACTGAGGAAGATGATACCATATATGACATCGTTATACCTGAAAAATTCGCGGGACACCCCATTGCAGAGATCGGATATGATTTATTTGCAGATGCAACTAATCTCGGCAAGGTAACACTGCCCGATACCATATCATTCCTTTCCTCTGGTATGTTCAAAAATTCTTCCGTGACCTCGCTGAATATACCTAAACTTGTCACTGTAATACCTGACAACTGCTTTAAGGGGTGTAAGTCTCTGAACAAGGTTAGCTTTCACGATGACCTGTTCATCGTTTCAAACTCAGCATTCACCGACTGTCCGTATTACTCGTATATACCTAGCAAATACAAATCTATGTATCAGACGGCCTCTGTATCCCAAAACAGCTGGTCTGGAACAAAAAAGGTCGATGACTGGATACTATACTTCAAGAAATATGAAGCCCCCGAAAAGCCGATGGATATAGCTTTGTCCTCATACGTTGGAGATCAGCAAGAGATAGTTATTCCGAAAGAAGTAGGCGGATTCAAGATCAATTCTATAATAAAGAACAGTATTTTCAAGAATTCCAGTACTTCGGAAGTCTCCTTTGAAGAAGGCGTTACAATAGTGCCTAATATGAGTGGAAGCAAAATCCAAAAGATAACACTACCTGAGACCGTTACCCAGCTGAGTAACGTTTTCGAGAACTGTCCCAATCTCACTTCTGTAACTATTCCTGCGAACATCAAGTATATTTCCAAGACGTTTAGAGAATGTAAGAATCTTAAAGAGATAATCTTTGAGGGCAACGAAATTTCTATAGACGGCGGAACTTTCAGCGGCGTACCTATCAAGAGTATCGAGCTTCCTGGCACTTGTACTCTTTACCCCAATGCTTTACCGAGTACCTGCACTGATATATCGTTCAAAGCAGGCGACAAGGTAACTATAATGGGTATGCCCGTTGAGCCTCAGCTCATTGTAGTCGAAAGAGACGGTATGACATCTCTTAAATCCCAAATGGCGGATTTAAGGAGTGTTAAATTTGACCCGGATGTAAAAGAGGTTGATATAAGGGCAAACACTTTTTCAAAGTCAAACATCGATGAGATACAGTTCCCGAACGGAAAGGTCAATATCGAATACGGAGCCTTCAAGGAATGTGAAAATTTAACTGATGTATGCATAAACGGCGACGCGGATATAGCTTCAAACGCATTCAGCCAGTGCCCGAATCTCGACAGAGTAGAGCTCAACGGAAAGTGCAATATTGGCGATTTGGCATTCTCCGAATGTCCAAAGCTGACCGACGTACACTTTGACACGACTCAGGACGTCTCGGCCAGAGCCTTCAACGGATGCAAAAACCTTCTCTCAATCAACGGAATTGAAGTCGTGCCTGGTGATACCTCAGACATTGCTCCTGAACTAAAAGAATACTTCTTCAAGAACTGTCATACAACACATGAAGTCGGATTTGTTGATAAGTTCACCATGAACAGAGTAAGAGAGATAGTTGCTGAGATCATAGATGATTCCATGAATGATATGGAAAAGATCAGAACCATTCATGACTGGATTTGCGATAACACAGTATATGACAATGAAGATGTTAACCAGCTTGGAAACCATGTTGATTCTTCAGTATTCATGGATGGCGTTGCAGTTTGTGAAGGATACGCTAATGCGTATAATCTATTGCTTCATGAAGCAGGAATTGAATGCTGCTATGTAAATACTAAAAATCATGCATGGAATCTTGTAAAGCTTGGTGATGACTGGTTCCATTCAGATACTACATGGGATGATGGAAAAAATATTACATATGGATGGTTCCTATGTCCGGATAGTGAGATGTCTTCTGATTCGAAAAAAGGTTTTAAAATAACACTCCCCTCTTATCTTCATACTTTTCAACCTGATGAACTCCCGGTATGTAACAGGATAATGGGAGACATAGACAAAGACTCCGAGATTACATTCAGTGATGTATCAGCAATTTACAATAACATAGTAAACGGCGAAAAATATTCATATATCTCTGATCTCACTTTCGACGGAAAACTGAGCTATTCTGATGTTGCTGCCGCACTGAAACTTATACCAGATAATGAACATTGTATGGGTGATGTAAACGGTGACGGAAAAGTTGACTCATCTGATGCTTCAGCTGTTCTTGCCGAGTACTCCCGCCTTTCTACCAATTCAGAGCATACATTCACTAAAGAGCAGATCATTGCTGGTGACCTTAATTCAGATGGAAGAAACGATTCTTCAGATGCGTCCAAGATACTTGGATATTATACCATGGTATCCACAGGAGGCAATGATGATATTGTTTCTTATCTCACAATAGGATGATGTATTATCCAGAATAGAGAGATTCGCTTAGGAATTAATTTTCTAAGCGAATCTTGTTATTTGTTCATTTCCTCCCATTAATATCCATAGAATTAACAGTTTTCAAATACCTTGAAGAAGGCTCCTGAATATGTGCGATCAGTGTCTTCTTCAAAGTACTTGAAAAAAATTATTAATACCCTGAAATATTCTTTGATAAAAATCGACTATATAAGTAAGAGGACCTCAGCGTTCAATACGGAAGGGGGATTATCAGATGAAAGATAATTTGATAATCGAGCTGTTCCGTAAGAGAGATGAACGAGCGATCGCTGAATTGAAAACTAAATATGATAAGCTCTGCGTATATGTAGCGGGAAATATCCTGTCGATGCACGAGGATGTTGAAGAATGTGTCAATTCCGCATATTTCGATGTATGGAACAACATACCTCCCGCTTCACCTGACGATTTAAAAACGTATCTTTGCCGAATCGTCAAGAATAAGGCTATCGACAAGCTTAAATACAACTCTGCAGAAAAGAGAAATTCTGAACTTACAGTTTCATTAGACGAACTTGCAGAATGCATTCCATCAAAAGCAGAGGAAGAACTCTCAGCTTCACAGCTTGCTGAAACGATAAGCCGTTTCCTAAGGGAACAGGACGAGAAACACAGAAAGGTGTTTGTAAGGCGATATTGGTACGGTGACTCACTAGGAAAGATAGCAGAGCTATTCAACATGAATGAAAAAACGGTCGCCACATATCTCTTCCGGACAAGAGAGAAATTAAAAGTCTATTTACGGAAAGAAGGTTATGATCATGAATAAGCTTAAAATTTATGAAGCAATGAATATGATCGATGATGATCTCGTTAAAGAAGCAGAGATGCCTTCCGATACCGTTTCGGAACCTAAGAATACAGATAACAACATGTCTGAGGTCAGTGTTTCAGGAGTTGAACCTTATCGCAAGCCTATATGGTACAAACTAACAGCTATCGCATCCGCTGTTGTTATTATAGCTGGCGCAGCAGCGGGCGGCGCATACTATATAAATCACCGTGGTTCTTCTGCCCCTGACGACGACATCATCGAGTCTGAAGCAATAACTTCTACAACCGAAGACGACAAGGAATCTGTTTCAACCGCTGCTAGTAAAAAGGATGAAAACTCATCTTCGAAAACAACTGCTACAAACAAAGAATACGAGAAACTTGTTAATACAACAGATCCTTCTGAAAATGGAAAAACAGCTTCTTCCACAACAGCAGCAAGAAACACTTCAGCTGCTAAAACAACATCAAAGACAAATACGGCAACAAGCAGTAGGAACACAACTACAGTGGCAAAGACAGAGCAGTCTCCCGCGACGACTACAGCTCCCGTGCCGATACCGCCTGCGGATGGCAGAATGACACTCGACCTAGTTAAGCGTTACGCCGAGTACGGAGACAACCTCACATTGGGCGATTTCGCTCCTTATAACCACGAAGACATAGGCTCAGGTGTATGTGTCTGGGAGATACCAGTCTATACCGAGAATAAGGACGGAAAAATGGAGTTCGAGTTCACGCTCATCGTCAACGGAATGACAGGCGCAAAGACAGATAAGTGCGGCGTTGCGGCACTGTACTACGGCAAATATTCAAATCCCTCAAAGCAGGATTATATCGACATACGCTACGAGAATGTTATGGATTTCGTGCTGAAATGCCGTCAGAAGGCTGGAGATCCCAATACTCTCACAAACGTGCTCGGCGATATCAAGGACTGCCACGTTGACTACATCAGATGTGTCGAGCTCAAGAACCCGATGTACAATTATTTCGTGGCACTCGGTAAAGACGAGATAAAAGAGCTCATTCCGATGATTCAGAAGCTGAACTTCACCAAGAACGTCGGCAACGAGTGGCGCTATCTTGATGGAAACTTCACACAGATTTTTGTAACAGACAATAAAGGTATCATCCACGAGTACACGCTCGCGGGAAACCAGTATTTTGCTGTAGAGGGTACGGGCTATGCGGCAAATTATAACGATCTGCTCGCAATAGATACCTATACTCTGTCGCTTCTTTCTAAGGCAAAGCCAGCCGCTCCCGTAGACGTGGACGGCGTATGGTGCTGGCATGACCCGACGGTAAATGACTTCGACATCCGATGCTTCGAGAATATCACGATAAAGCAGTATCCCGACTATGTATTCTCGTGGAATGGAATGAAGCGCAGCATTGAAATTTACAACAAGAATACCCGTGAAAAGTTTGGAAGCGCTGCAACTTACGGTCAGGCTTACTTCGCCGACATTAACGGCGACGGCTACCCCGAGCTCTGCACGACATACGACTGGGGACTCAACAGCAGGATAGTCGGCGAGCTTGCAGTGTGGGACGTTCACAACGGTATGATATTCAGAATGAATGACCCCGAAAATGAGATGATCTACTGGCTGTATGAGGAAGACGGAGAGCTTCGCGTCAACAGGCAGCCTTCAATAAGCAGTTGGAGCCCCGACTCCAAGCACGGCGAACAGGGCACGCTTGAAATCAGTAACTATGAAGTAAAATTCATACCTGTATAAACTCCATATAAAGAAGGACCTCTCGCATTAGCGAGAGGTCCTTCTTGCGTTTATCAGATTTGAATGGAGAGTGCGGGCGGCTGTACGCCGCCTCTGCACTTATTGGAGGAGAAGTACTAATCCCAAAGGCATTCGCGCATTCCTATATCAGCGCCACGTATCTCAAGGTAATACCACTCGCTGAAAGTGAGGTATGTTTCCTCGGGCTCAACGCCGGGCTGACCTATCATATCTGGAGTTCTGCGCCATACCCACTTATCTGTCAGATTGATGAGGTACTCCGTTCCGTCGGGAGCTACAAGCCTGTACTCGGGAATGCCGTCGCAGGGATAAGGTGAGTAGCTATTGCTTGCCAACTGTGCGAAGATGTCGTAGTCCTCGGGCGGTTCGATGCCGTAATACCAGTTGGGGTCTTGTTGTACCGTGGTCGTCTGCGGAGACTGCGTCCATACGGGAATTGTCGTTGTCTGAACGGTTGTTGCTGCGGGAGCTGAGGCTTTCGTTACGGGTGCGGTAGATATGGGGGCGCGCTCGTCGGCGCCGCTACCGCTTACGCCCTCGACCTCGCCGTTCTCAGGCGAGGCTGTTACGGGCTCTGTATTGGTGCTTTCCTTTGTCTCTGTGTCTTTGAGCGTGGTCTTTGCCAGTGTGTCTCTTTTTCGTGTTCGCATTGTAGTTACTTCCGCCTGCTCGTCGGTTTCAGCCGAAGTCGTTTCTGTCTCCGTGGTTGAAGCCACTATTATCTGCTCCTCCTCAGGAGCATTAACTCCTCGATGTGTAAAAAAGTATGTGCCCCCTGCTCCAACACTGACTACAAGCATAAGAGAAGCAACGAGCATGGCAACTGTCTGCCATACAGGCCGGCGATATGTCTCAACTCCAGATACCGACTCCTCATAATCAGTGACTCCAGATTTAGTCACCATATCAGCATCACTCATTAGATCATCGTCAATCATCGACATTGCCTGAATAAAATCCTTCTTATCCATAGTTATACCCCTCTTTCTTCAAGAATTCCCTGAGCTTTTTCCTTGTCCGAAACAGATAGGTCGCAACTGTCTTCTCATTCAGTGAGTAACGAGCTGCTATTTCAGCGATAGAATCACCATAAGTGTAACGACGTATAAAGACTCTTCGATGCGTATCATCCTGAGTACGCAGAAAGCGGCTTATCGCATCTGCAAGATCATCTAGTCTTATCTCTTCAGTAGGAGTATCAGGCACACAGTCAGCTATTTCTTCAAGTGATACCGTAAAACGATTGTCACGCTTGGCTGCTGAGTTATACTCATACCTTTTTATTGATATATTTCTTACTATCCGGCAAAGGTAGTTTTTCAGATCATCAGGACTTGCTGGCGGAATGTTGTTCCACACCTCATAATAAGCTGTGTTTACACACTCTTCAATATCTTCCCGCTGAGATAGAACATTTCCCGCGATATGCACACAAAGTCTGTCATATTTGCTTCTGAGCTCTGCAATGGCAGTTTCATCCCTGTTTCGGAACAGCTCTAATATTTTTGCATCATCCAATGGATCAGCCTCCTTTCACGAGGCGTTGAGGTCCTCTACCTATATAGTCCTTTTTCAGTTCTGAAATATTTCACTTCCAGAAAAATAATTCTAAAATATATTTGTTACCAACTTAATTATAACTCTTTTCATTACACATATAAAGAGTTATTACTCATTTTCGCAACAATATTTCTATCTGAGATATAACAAAAGATAAGACAATAATAACTCCTTTATTGACAATTCATAATCTTTAGTATACAATACAGTTAAAACAAAAATATATCTGATACTGGTGAGAAAAATCAGTATCTGAAACGACTAAGTTATAGAAACTAACACAGAAAGGATTCTCTTTATGGATAACGGTGCAAGTAGCTACCGCCGTTTCCTTTCAGGAGACAAGACCGGAATGACAGAGATAGTCTGCGCGTACACCGACGGACTCATTTACTTCATAAACAGTTTTGTCAATAATATAGATGTTTCCGAAGAGCTAACCGAGGACGTATTTGCAGTCCTTATCGCTGACAAGCCACGTTTCAACGAAAAGTGCACATTCAAGACATGGCTATTCTCCATAGCGAGGAATCTCGCGGTAAGCTATATAAGGCGATCCGCAAAAATCGTAGATACTCCGATAGATGAGATGCACAATATCTCGGACGGAGTTTCTGTCGAGAACAGATACCTCAAAGAGGAGCAACGCATCATGCTGTATGAGGCTATATCATCACTGAACAGTGAATACCGGCATGTGCTCTTCCTTATGTACTTCGAGGATTTTGACACTGCGGAAACAGCACGTATTATGAAAAAAAGCAAGCGGCAGGTAGGAAATCTGGTATACAGAGCAAAGCAGGCTCTGAAAAAAGAACTAGAAAGGAGTGGATTCGTGTATGAAGAGCTATAGCGAAATAGAAGCTAACGCTTACAAAAAGGCTGAACAGCGTATCATAGACCGTAAAAAGCATAGATCAGCATTTATACGCAGGACAAGCGCATTTACACTTGGAACAGCCGCTGTGCTCGGAATAGGTATATTCACACACGCGATGAAGCCTCCGAAGAAACCATCTCAATCACAGCCCGGTATAATAACTGAGGCCGAAACAAATCCATCAGAAACCACTCCCCTGCCCTCTCAGAACAATACAGATACTGCGACTACTATTAACACAAGTACGACTGTCACATCAGATGCTACGACCACATCTTCCACTCTGCAGACCTCAACAACACTTATCTCAACAACAACGACTAAGACTCACACAACAAACGACACAAGCACCTCTCTCTCATCCACAGCGACTACCAAAGCTACTGATGATGTTCATGTAGAAACAACAGCTTCTACTGTGCTTTTAAGTACTACTACAACAACTACAAGATCCCCAGTATTAGTGGAAACCACACTTTCTTCAATGCCGCAGGTAATTGTTACTGTCGACACCGCACAGGCAACAACAACTACAACAGCTGCTACTATAACAGAGGAGACTACGACTACAACAGCGGCTACTACAACAGCAAACCTCGAAATATATGAAAGATTCAAATATATTGAGTACAACAAAAAAATGTACACCACCAAGGGCTGGGAAGCACGCTCTATGGAAGTCGGTGAGCAGATAGACTCAACTGCGTTCATTTCGGACGACAGTCTTCTGAGCTGCAATGTCCAAATTTATGAATATGTTTCAGGAGCTGAGGCCGGTTCCTTCCCTATTGTAATTAAATTTGAGGGGTACGACGGTTACTGGATATACTGGCGAACTTGGTAAAGGAGTGAGATATATGAAAAAGAAGATATTTGCAATAATTACAGCTGCAGCGTGCTACTTCGGAGCAGTTCCGGTAATGACTACATATGGAGCGAGTATTCCTTCCGAAACAGGAGTCAGCTGTCTCAAGGGAGACGCAAATCTTGATACAAGAGCAACTGTTGCTGATTCTGTAGCTATACTACAGCATATCGCCAATCGTGATAAATACTGTCTTTCTGCGCAGGGACTTGTAAATGCTGATGTAGACGGAGTTACCGGAGTCACGGCTAATGATGCTCTTGAACTGCAAAAACGTGACTCAATCAGAGCTTCCGAATCTTCAGACGACAATATAAGCGGAGTAATCTACACCGCGATCGTTGATTGGACAATGGGGCATGGCGGCTTCAAAGACAATATATGGGAGAGGATAAGCGGCGGATATAAGGCTGTTATCACAAATACGGATCAGCTTAATGTATACCTTTCAAATATATGCACCGAAGAAAAAAAGGCTGAATTCACTGAGAAATATGATGATGCATTCTTTAATGATAATGTACTCTTTATCAATACTTTATCTCAGAGTATGGGAGCGCGTCCTCTTCTCACAATAAATAGCGTCGACGTTGATGAAAAGATAAGGATAAACGCTGAATGTGAGGATCCGGGAGTCGGTGAAGCAGTGATGTCGATATGCATGGCACAAGTTACAATATCGAGAACTGCATACAAAGCACAGGCAGTAGAATGGGCAGTCAGCACTAAGGTATATTCTCCCTATACGGGTGACCTTTCTTATACCAAAAGAGTCGACTACACAATGGGCTACAAAGGCTTCAAGAATAAAACTGGAAACAAGCTGAACAGACAAGGTTATTCTGCAGTTATCAAGAATTCAGAAGAATTAGTAGCTTATCTCTCCGAGGTCTGTACTGAAGAAAAAATTGCAGAATACACAAAGATGTATGATGAGAAATACTTTGCTGAAAAAGTACTCTTCATGAACATCATCGAACAAAGCTCTGGTGCTGAAGCATGTCTCTATATAACAAATGTAGAGTTTGGTGACACTATAACTGTGAATGCAAGATGGAATAACGAATTTGCAGCTGCGGATGTCATGTCCGTATGTGTGGGAGTTGTTGAACTCTCCAAAGAAGCATACAATGATCAGGATGTCATATGGACCTGCAACAATACAATTGTCTCTCCCCCTCTGAAAGATCATCTGAGCTTCTCCGTCAAAAATGATTGGTACTGTGATACAGGAGCTGATATGAAGCCAGAGGTATGGGATGTTCTTGAAAATGGCAGTTATTCCGCTATCATAACATCTTCCACTGAGCTTGAGGAATACCTCTCAAAAGTGCTGCAAAAAGAACTTGTGACAGAATATCTGGACTTTTATAAAGGATACTTCGATGGTTGTGTTTTCTTAATGAACTTCCAGATACAAAGCAGTGGTAGCGCCTGCAGACTAAATGTAGATAATGCAGAATTCTCCGATGAAGGTAACTCGATCATCGTTACATCCAGCTGGGATAATTCCGGAGGTTCATATATTGATATGCTTTCTGTCTGCTTCCAGCAAATAAAAGTCCAAAAGGAACAATATAACGGACAGGATATTATTTGGAACATCAAATGAACTTAAATACAAACTCCATCTAGGCTCAAGAAACGGCATTACATGCCGTTTCTTGCTTTTTTTATGCCAAATGCTCGAAAGCTATAACCATTCCTCCGCAGTTGTTTTTTTCGTACTTTTGTATTATAATTATATTATGGATATTCTATTTTTTCGAGGTGATAAAACTTGAGTTACAGTCCATTTCAGTATTCCCTAGACAACAAAAGATACCATACACTTAACTATCATTTTCGTTCAGTCTATGGTGAGAAACTTTACAAAGCTGTTATAGACTGTGGATTCACCTGCCCTAATATTGATGGGACAAAAGGTACTGGCGGATGTATTTTCTGTGACGGTGGAAGCGGATACTTCACTGACGGAAAACTTGATACAGCATCACAGCTTGAAAAGGAATACTCACGCATCTCTGCCAAGAATGGTGATGTTTCTGTTATCGTATACTTCCAGGCAAACACAAATACATATGCTTCTGCAGACATGCTTCGTTCAGTGTTCAACTCAGTACTCAAGTATCCGTATGTGAAGGGTATATCCATAGGTACACGAGCTGATTGCCTTCCAGAAGACGTAATGGAAGTTCTCTGTGAACTTGATTCACGTACAGAGCTGACAGTTGAACTTGGAATGCAGACAGTACATGAAAAAACTCTCAGACTTATAAACAGATGCTGCAGTCATGAAGAATTTATTTCTGGATATAATAAGCTTAAGGACGACAATATCCGCACTTGTCTGCATATTATTAACGGCCTTCCAGGTGAAACAAATGAAATGATGATCGAGACTGCGAGACAAACTGCTTTACTCGCTCCAGATGCCGTTAAACTACAGATGCTGCATGTCATACGAGGAACTAAACTTGCTGAGATGTATACCCAAGGTGAAGTTACGCTTCTCAGTCGTGAAGAATATATTGATATTATTGTTCACCAGCTTGAACAGCTTCCGCCTGAAACAGTAATAGAACGAATAACAGGTGATGGTGACAAACGCAAACTAATCGCTCCCTCATGGAGTGCTGACAAGATATCTGTTCTTGGTGGCATTGACAAACATCTTGCTGAACTTGACACATGGCAAGGGAAACAGTACTTAAGATAACCAGAAGTAAAAACAGAGTGTTATTGTTTTTATAATGAAAAAGCTGCAGTTTTCTTGCTTTATGTTAATTCGTAGCAAGTGGCTATATGACGATATAATAAAAAAGCGCCCTAATTTGTATCAAAATTAGGGCGCAAATGTATCTTAAGAAGACGAATCATCTTGTTCTTTACTTCTTAGTAATTATCGCTATCGCACACGGACATCTTCCTTCAACTACTTTGAATTCAGCTTCTGTACATCCTACATTCCGGAAGAATTCCTTGTATGACTCTATATCAAACTCGCTCTTGAACTCAAATCCGATCCTTTCAAGGAACGACTGCATAAAGCCTAGCGCATTCTTATCGTCATTAATGTATGTAGGAATTATCACCTTTCCCCCACTCTTACAGACCCTCAGCAGTTCTTCGAGAGCCCCCTGAGGATCATCAAGAAGATGTATGACATTCCCTGCAACTACTTTGTCAAAACGTCCGTCACGGAATCTCAGATGCATGATATCAGAATAACCGAACTTTACGGTTCCATAATCCTTGCATTTCATATATGCTTCTTTCATCATATTTCCAGACCGGTCTGTAGCTATGAGAGACCTGCACTTCGGTGCTATATATTTGCTGATTGCTCCTGTGCCGCATGCGCATTCCAGCACATTATCATCTTCACATATCTCTTCGGCTACAGCTTTTCCTGTACCATTATACACTTTATTATTTGCTATAGTTTCAAAAGCATCATAGAGTGGCGCAACCTTATCCCAAATCATAGAATCACTCTCCTCAGACTCACTTATATTTTTTCGTATTTAGCGCACGTATTGAATTCAGAATGAGCAGCATCGCTGTACCTGAATCCGCAAATACTGCAAGCCACATATTAGGATGTCCGATAAGGCCAAGAATAAGTACTGCAGCCTTTACAGCTAGTGCAAAAATGATGTTCTCATAAGATATAAGAAGTGTCTTATCGGCTATTTTTTTCGCTGTTACAACTGAAAAAGGTTCGCTGCTCATAAAGACAGCATCCGCGGCTTCAAGTGCAAGATCAGAACCTGTCTGCATCGCTCCGCCGACATCAGCACCGGCAAGAACAGGCGCATCATTTATACCGTCACCAACAAACATAACACTTCCGTATTTGCTTCTCATCGCATTCAGTTCAGCAAGTTTCTCATCAGGAAGCAGTCCTCCTCTTGCAGTATCCACACCGAGTGATTTGCCCACTTCAGCAGCTGTCTCCGGAACATCTCCTGTAAACATCGCAGTTGCGATTCCCATACTTTTAAGAGACTTTACAGCATCAGCTGCCGTTTTCTTCATCTCATCAGAAACAAGAATCACACCTTCAACTCTGCCATCAACTGCTACATAAACTGAAGTACCAGAATCTGTCTTAGGAAGTTCAGTTATATCTGCACCTTTTTCCTTCATAAGTTTAAGGTTACCACACAGAACTGTTTTTCCGCCTACCTCAGCTTCTACGCCTCTTCCTGCAATATCTGACGAACGTTCAGGTTCGGAAAGATGGATTCCTTTGTTATGGCAATAATCTACTATACTCTCTGCAACAGGGTGAGTTGATATCTGCTCACAGCTTCCGCATAGCTTTAAAAGCTCATCTTCACTTAGATTTCCTGCACTTGAGATCTTTGTTACTGTGAAGCTGCCGTTTGTAAGTGTACCTGTCTTGTCAAAAGCAACAGCTTTTACCTTTCCTAGAGCTTCAAGAGAATCTCCGCCTTTAAACAGTATACCAAGCTTTGATGCTGCTCCGATTCCAGAGAAATAAGCGAGAGGAACACTGAGTACAAGCGCACAAGGACAGCTTATAACCAGAAAAGTTAGAGCGGAATAGATCCACTTCTGCCAGTCTCCGGTGATCACTGAGCCCAGAATGGCTGTTAATGCGGCGATACCAATTACGATAGGAGTATACACCTTAGCAAACCTTGTTATGAAACGATCCAGTTTCGGCTTTGCAGAAGATGCATCCTCAACTGCATTGGCGATCTTTGTTATCATCGAATCATCCGCAACCGCGGTCGCACGAAGATTGAATGTCTCTGAAATATTAATACATCCAGACAAAATACTGTCGCCTGCGCGTACAGTAAGCGGAACAGGTTCGCCATTTACAGCTGACGTGTCAATCCTAGATTCTCCTGACTCCACGACTCCGTCAACTGCTATTCTCTCACCAACTTTTATTCTTAAAATATCACCGACATTAATGTCATCTGAATCCACTCGTACAAATTCACCGTCACGGAGTACATCTGCCTCCTCTACACGAAGCTCAGTAACATCAGTTATCGCTTTACGGCTTCGTGCAACAGCGAAATCTTCGAACATCTCACCGATCCTGAAGAACAGAACTACGCCTACTGCCTCTGCATATTCACCAAGTGCAAAAGCTCCGAAAGTTGCAATAGTCATGAGGAAGTTCTCATTGAAAACATTTCCCTTAAAAAGACTTTTGAATGTAGCCCTGAGTACATTCATCCCCAGAACAAGGTATGCAGCAACATAAAGTGCGATGGCAATTGGAAGCATTTCGGTCAGATGCTGAACAGCAATTGCAGCAATAAAAAGCATTACTCCCAATATTAGTGATAAGACTGCTAGCTTGCCGCTTTCACCACGCTCATGATGATGTTCATGTTCGCGTTCACAGTGATCATGACTATGTTCATGTTTACAGTCACAGTGGTCATAGTGATCGTGCTCAAGTTCATGTTCGTGTTCACAGTGATCATGACTATGTTCATGTTTACAGTCACAGTGGTCATAGTGATCGTGCTCATGTTCATGTTCGTGTTTATGATCATGTTCACAACAACAGTCATCATCATGATGATGTTTATGCTCGTGGTGATGAGTATTCTTTTTTCTGCCGGAAGATGGAACAATCTCCACGTCAGGCTCAATAGAACGCGCCAATTCATTAATGCGCTCAAGAAGTCCTTCGCTTATCTCACCTTTTATTTTCAGCTTTTTGAGCTGATAGTTAAGAACCGCAAATTCAACTTCTTCAAGTTTATTTATTGCTTCCTCTATTTTAGAGCCGCAATGTGCGCAGCCTAGGTTATGGATATCGTAGGTCTTTTCCATAATATCACTCTCCATATAAACATATGAACACTTGTTCATATGTTTATTATATCACACTCTCCCCATGATGTCAATAGCTTCATTGCATTTTTTCATACTTTTCAGGATATGCCTTGATTTAAGATTCGATGGTCCTGAAATTATTATTTAGAACTACTATTGACATGGTATATACAAAATGGTACATTAATAATGCTGATAAATATAAAATGCAAATTTTGTTAGTATCTATTAACGATTTTTTATAAATTTTCAGATTTTTTTCGTCTTTTTCTCTTCCTGAATGCACTTATAAATGAAAGCTTTCAGGAAGCAGTTTTTCTTACTGCGAATCCGGCCTGTCAAAAAGCATTATAATGTATTTATCAGGTCCGGAAAACTAAAAACGGAGGTGTGGAAGCAGTTTTGAGTATTTTTTCACGAAAGCAGAGTGAAGACAGCGAATACAGTGAAATCAACAGACTTATCATGGAATGTGCAACTTCAAAAGAAAGCCTCTGCACCCTGTACAATATGTTTAAAGGAAGTGTCTTTGCTGTCGCATTCAGTATAACTTCCGACTATCAACTTTCAGAAGACTGCGTTATGGAAACATTCATACGTCTTACACAGGTTAAGCGTTTCAACCCCAAGAATGGCAACGGAAAAGGATATATCATCAAAATTGCGCAAAACGTTGCTCATGAAATTCTCCGGCGTCATAAAAAGGAGTATAATGATTTCTATATTCAAGGCTACGGTGAAGCAGATCAAACCGTTGAAGACAGTATATTCATAAACCAGCTTCTCAAGCACTTAAACGAAAATCAAAGGCAGATCATAGTATTGAAGTGCTGCAGCGAATTAACCTTCAAAGAGATATCTGAGATTATGCACTTAAACATATCTACAGTAAAATCAAGATATCAGAAAGCTATGTCCATCTTACAGTCAAAGGCAGGTGTTAAAAGTGAAAAATGAGAATATGGAAAACAGCGAAATAGAAAAAATACTGAAAGAAAAAATGAATAGTCTTTCTAATTCTGTTGACTGTTTCAATAAGATCTCCGCACGTGCTTTTCCTGAAAAAGATCCGGTTTTTTTCGAAAGCGAATACACTGTAAGCGACGTTGAAAATGTAACGGGCAAGCCAAACTATGGAAGGATAGTCCGCTGGACCGCACTTGCTGCGGCTGTTGTGCTAGGTATAGTATTTATTCCCAAATCTGGTATAATACAGCGCAAACTTTCAACCCTAGAGAACTCACCCCAAAGATTCCAGGCACTATTATCTGAAATTAATGAGGAAACAAAACAGCACAATTATCAGGAGCTTGATGTACCACTTGATTACTACATCAAAAATGATGTACTGGTAACGCCGCTCTTCAGTTGTCCGTTTGAATCCATTGATAACAAGGACGCAATGGTGCGCATTTTCATCAGAGAGACAGGTGAAGGACAGTTCACTGATTATGACACAGCACAAGTCTACGCTGTTGAGTACGTCGGTGATTACTCAACAGAGAATATCGTAGCTGCTGCAAATTCTATATATGACTTTACTGATGATGACCTTGTTAACGCAGAGATCAAGGGCAACAGTCCAGACCTCATAAACGCAGCTGTTACGCTCAATTTTACTCCTGATAGCGAAAATGAATACATGCAGGACATTGAAGGAGAAGAGATATCAGCTGCAAGTCTCAGCAATTCGTGCTTCATCTTGTATGAAGGCAGACCTATGATGGCATCAACATATGTGCTGTATGGACACAAAGGAACAGGTTTCTCTACAGAATACTTCTATGACATTATAACAACGTCCGGAGATGAGGTAATAGAACTCCCAGACAGACAAGCAATGTGGGAAAAGTCACTCTATTACAACGGCACTTCTTCTTTCCCGCGTACAACAAAATCAAATTTCACTCGCACCGAACTCTTCCCGTCCGTAAGTTATTCAAACGATTCGGAAAACAGCTTCGGCTACATCGGTGATTTCAATTCATTCTCAGTCGATATGGATAGGCTTCGAAAGTGCTCGGAATTGAAGCTCTCAAGTTCCATAACTAAATCTACAATCAATACAATAGCTACACCGTCTGACCCTGACCTGCTCTATGGACTGCGTTTATACTACGCATATGAGCACTTAGATGGATACAACGAGCATGAGAATCCTCAGGGAGCCACCCTCACAGTATACTGCAATGAAGCCATGCTGACAAACGTTCCTCTTGATCAGTTCGCATACAATCGTCGCAAGACAAATGAGGAACTAGAGAAGCTCCATGAAGAGATATCAGCTAATGTTGCGGCAACGTTAGATGAGTATAAGAATAATAAGGCATCTGAAGATTCACAGACATACGAAATTGAGAATATGAAGCTCAATCTGAATGTACTGGTCACAGAATATGAAACTAAGAACAAAGAACTTACCGAAAAACTTCACAGTGATCTGAACGGATGGGAAAAACAAAATATCAGCGATGAGATTGAAGCCAATGAAGATTTGATCAGGTTCATAAAGGCCAAACTCGAAGAGCTAGAATCATCAAAATGATAACAGTGTATCCGCATCAAAACGGAAGATCAGAAATAATCAACAAAAGAAAGTTCATCAAGGAGCTGCCATTTTTTGGCAGTTCCTTTTTGTCAATATTAGCTTTTGACCAGACTACTTCTTTCTATTATAAGACAATCTATATGCTTCAAAAGATTAAGCAACGAATATTAGTTAATTTTTTATCTCTCCTATCTCTTTTTATCGTTATAAAGTTCTAATTAATGCTTGACAACTATCAACAAAAGTGCTATAATATTACATGCTGGTGAATTGCCGCTGTGGTGGAATTGGCAGACACAAGGGACTTAAAATCCCTCGGTAGCAATATCGTACCGGTTCAAGTCCGGTCAGCGGCACCAAGCAAATGGCTTAACCACGCGGTTTATGGACTGCGTGGTTAAAATTTTATATGCTGTTTTTCTCTTAAAATGTCATTTTGGTTCTTACGTAAGAACCAATAATATGAGTATTTTCTTCCAGTACACTATTTGTCCAAATAGGCGTTTGGTTCTTATTTGGTTCTTATTGGTTCTTACGCAATATAAATCACAATAAAAAAAGACAGCAGC
>JAGCYM010000044.1 GCA_017960805.1 Ruminococcus sp. | reverse complement strand
GTTGAAACAGCAGCTGTAAAACAAGCAGATGTCAGCAGCAAGTATGTCGGCACTGAACATGCATATGATCCGCTGGCAGAGTCGTAAGCTGAAGAGGCTGAAAAGAAATACAGAGAAAACGCTAATATAGAAGCAAACAAGGTGTTTTCTCGGTTATCGGCAAAAAGGAAGGATATTTCGATGACAACAGTGACATCTGCGGAAAATATGGACTTCACAATGTCACCATGATATATGAATCGGGGGCAAATGAGGTCTTTTACGAAGCTGAAACTGTCTCAGATGATATCTGGAGTCTTGTGGACGAGCTTCGCGAGGACGAGAGTAATGGAATATCAATGCAGTAGATGCTTCTAATATTCTTTCATATTACGCTTATATTTAAACTGCAAAAGATGAAAAATTGTCGTTTGATGTGTATATGAAAAAGGCAAGTTAAAAACAGCTTATTAGCCGGGCATTGCCCGGCTAATATCTTATAATTTGCGTGATAATTCAACAATTAAGTTTGTTTTCCGTCGATATGCTTTTTTCAAAAAACCGGGAACAATAAAATTGTCTGTATATAATCGCATAGGCTGCATGACCTTTGCAGAAGCACTGGCAATTATAGCATGATAGGGTAGTTTTTTATGAGCGTTGTTACGTTTGTATGATAATATTCTCTAAAACTCTTGAAATTTATGCAAATAGATGCTATAATATAATAGATCTATTATGTTAGTTTGATAAAGCTTTTGCGAGCATGAAAGCGCGTCAAAAAGGGGGAATCATAGATAAAATACTGATTTTGAAGCGGGGGGAGAAAATGATTAGTTTTAAAGAAAAGTTTCTGTCAAATCCTCAGAAGCTATCATATTTATTTAATCATGTCATGATAGGCTGTGAAATTCTCTTTCTATCTTTTTTTATTGTCAGCGGCATGACAAAGGTTGAACGTATCGAGATTATTAATTTTATTCTTTCAATCATCGGATATTTCCTGATCTATAAAAATAAGATCAAGTTGTGGGTCTTTACCCTTTATTTCAATATTCTTGAATTCATGACCCTGAGCACAATGGCTCTCGGATTTGGTTACGGGTTCCAGCTTTACACGGTTTCAATGATAATAGGAGCTTACTACATAAAATATATAGGTTCAAAATTCTATGACAACATTATTAATCCTGTTTTAGTTTCTGTACTTGCAACAGTCTCATATTTTACCGGGTACACATTTCTTAAAATTCATGGTCCTATGTATGAACTGAATTCGGGAGTTGAGACTGGCTTTTTTATATTCAATTCTATACTTGTAATATCAGTGCTTGTATTCTACATGGCTATTATGCTTAAATCAATAGAGCTTACCGAAAAGAAGCTTGAACATATTGCTATGTTTGACAAGCTTACCGGGCTTTACAATCGTCACTATCTCCTGAGAAAAATCGAGGAACTGAGCAAAGATGATCTTTCCGATTACTGGATCGCGATACTCGACATCGATAATTTCAAGAAGGTAAATGACATTTACGGACATAACTGTGGCGACTACGTTCTAAAAAAAGTTGCAGAAACCACAAAAAGCTTGTGTCGGGAATGTATTGTATGCCGATGGGGCGGCGAAGAATTCATTGTCTTTGCTTCATCAGGCAAATGTTCCGCCGAGATCCTAAAGACGGTCAGATATGAGATCGACAATCTGATGCTTGAATTTGAAAAGCAGGATATTCACGTAACCGTTACTATTGGCGCGGAAAACTATTCACCGGACCGCAGCGTTGATGCGTGGATCTCGAAAGCTGACGAGAACCTTTATTTTGGCAAGACACATGGCAAGAATCAGGTCGTTTATATACAACAAAATATAAAATGAAAAGCCTCGGGGATATCCCCGAGGCTTGCTTCGTTTATATGTTTATCAGTCTACAATGATCTCCATGGACTTCATGTGACTGATGTCCTGTCCTGTGTATGCGATCTGCATCAGGGCATATGTTATATCAGCTGCCAGCTTTTCCTCTTCCTCTTTGGTATGCTTCGGAACGTGACAGATGACTGTTGTTCCTCTGTATTTTGTTTTCAAAACAGCGATAAGCTCAGTGTCTGTCTCGGTCTCACTTATAACGTCATACTCTGAGCGCTCCCACAGCGAGGGGAGTTCCTTCTTCTTAGCCATATTAACAGCTCCTTTCCGTTAATTCTATGCGGTATCGCTTGTACCGATTGACCTGCTCCGACTAATTTAATATAATATGTATAGGTGGCTCCCCGAAGGGAGCCGCCAGTATTAACAACCATAAAGCACCTTGAACTTCTCGTAGAAGGGTATCTCGACGAAATCGACCACTCTGCCTTTCAGTGTGATAGCTTCATTCTCTCCGGTCTCCTTGTTGTAGCCATCGAATTCAAGGATGGTATCACCAGCCTTGAATTTGTTGAAGCCAGCGTCAACAGCGTTGCTGTAGCCGAGCTTCTGCGCCACTCTGTCCTCAGACTTGCCGGGACGGCAGAAGCCCTTCATGTTGGCCTGCTTCATGACGTCGAGATTAGAGCTACCCTGGTTGAAGTAGTCTTGCGTCGCTCCTATCAGAGCTGTGTGGAACTTACGTCCCTGCTTGACTATTGTCTGAAGCGGTGAACCCGTGCTGAAGTCCTGATCAATAAGCTCATCGATTACGATTGATAAGAAGCCTGAGTCATGGGACATCTGCCAGTTGAAGAGGCTTCCGACCATCATATCGAGAAGCTGATGTGTGCTGTCACCGACCTCGGTGCCGAGGTTGATAACGATTATCTTGCGTTCCTGTAAGAAAAGGTCATCCCAAGTCCGCTCCTCAA
Organism: Ruminococcus sp.; assembly: GCA_017960805.1. Classification (GTDB taxonomy): domain Bacteria; phylum Bacillota; class Clostridia; order Oscillospirales; family Ruminococcaceae; genus Ruminococcus. Next base: position 7,180 of record JAGCYM010000044.1, on the reverse strand, counting down.
ATCCAAATTCATTTATGTCATCGAGGACCGACTGAACGCAGTCAGCAATCTCAGCACCCCAACCACCAGTTTCCTCTAATTCAGAGCAGAGATTATTCAGAGATACCGAGTATTCTTTATCCTTCAGGTAATCCGACAGAAAGCCTTTCAACTTTCGTGATGTACCCTTGTCGAGAGGTCCTGTAGCCGCACGGAGAACACTGTATATAGCCCTCTTCTTATCCGGAAGAGTCTCACAGCCTCGCAGTGATCCGAGATCAACAGGTATCATATCCAAGCCGTAACCAGCACCGATATTGATAAAACGGAAGAGCTTCTCAACTACTTCAGGTGGAAGCATCTTCATGAGTTTTTCCTTTGTATAGCTGCCACTCACGTCAAACACAACAACGATCTGACCGAGCATAAACAGCATACATATTAACTGGGCGATAGCCCATGATTTCCCTGATCCGGTTTTGCCTGTGCCGAAGTAGATGTTCGACTCCTCAGCTTCATAACGAAGCTTTTTACCAGCGAATCTACCGTCTACCGTCTTTATCAGTGGCAAGATTCCTTCTTTCTGTAACTCGTCATAAGTGAAGAGATTTGCCTCTTTATCCAGCAGCTCGAATCTGAGCTTATTCTCATGCGTGAGCAAAGAATAACCAATAGCGTGAGCATATAACGGATATGGTGTGCTGCCAGAGGTGATAGCAGCTATCCTCACACTCTTTTCGTTTCTTGCATTGTGTGGAAGATATCCGCAACTGTAAAGAGCATTAGTCAGACTATCAGTATCATTGACTGAAGACATCTCATGTCAAGATTCTGATGAAGCCGCCGTTTGACAAGCCATATAGTTTCATCAAGATGTTTGATCCGAAGACCAGAACAGCACTATTACAAACTATTGAGAGTATAAAAAACAATGCTTTGACTATTAGTGCTTGATGTTATACCATACATAGTTTTCTCACCGCCCTTCGATGGGCGGGTTCTTTTACAATCTTTACTTTTCCGAGCAGCTGTGCTATAATAATGAACCGGTGATGCAGATGTGTCGCCGAGCTGTACACTTACGACATATACTCGGTGACCTGCAAAACAGCACGTTGCTGCCTTGAAATATGCTTTCAGATGTGCTATACTATACTTGAATCATCGGCAACACACCAACACGAAAGGAGGAAAAAGATGAAGGATTATTGTATGTACCTGCGAAAGTCAAGAGCTGATGTTGAAGCTGAAGCTCGCGGCGAAGGCGAAACTCTCACCCGTCACCAGAATATGCTTATGGAGCTTTCAAAAAATCAGAAGCTCAACGTAGTCAAGATATACAAGGAGATTGTCAGCGGAGACAGTATAGCTGCCCGACCGCAAATGCAGGCTCTGATTGCTGACGTTACCGAGGGCAAGTATGCTGGAGTTCTCGTTGTAGAGGTTGAACGTCTTGCCCGTGGTGATACCATTGACCAAGGCATAGTCGCTCAGGCATTCCGAGAGTCCTCGACTAAAATAGTCACTCCCACCAAGACCTATGACCCCGATAACGAGTTCGACGAAGAATACTTCGAGTTCTCGCTTTTCATGAGCCGCCGCGAGTACAAGACTATCAAACGCCGTATGCAGGCTGGCAGACTTGCTTCTATTAAAGAAGGTAACTACATAAGCACTACTGCTCCTTACGGATATCGCAAGGTCAATCCCAAGCCGAAAGTTCATACCCTTGAAATAGTACCCGAGGAAGCCGAAATAATCAGGCTGATATATAGGCTCTATCTCGACGGACACGGTGCGAAGTTCATCGCAAACGAGCTGAATCGCATGGGTATCAGTCCGCAGAAAAGCCAATTCTGGGAACCTCCGAGCATCAAGAAAATACTTGCAAATCCGCTGTACTGCGGAATGGTCGGCTGGAAAACGAAATCCAACGGAGATACGCTCTATAAGGGACTTCACGAACCGATAATCAGCGAGGAAGTTTTCAACTCTGCTCAACAGAAAAAGCGTACAAATCCTGTCGCTCAGCTCCACCCGAACGACAAGCTGCTCAACTACTATCACAATATCCTTTACTGTAAGAACTGCGGACATCAACTGAAGCGCCGTCTCATAGCAAGCAGCGGTCACGAGCATATGTTATGCGTCAATAGGGAGTGCCGCGGTAAGGTAGTCAGCTCCAGCATGGAAGCGGTTGACGAAGCTGTTATAGCCGCTTTCCGCTACCGTATCAAGCAGCTCGAAAAGCTCAAACGCAAAGGCATTACTGAGTTCAAGAGCGAGCCCGACAAAAAAGCTCCGCTTGTGGCAGAGCTCGGAAAGGCTAAACGTCAGCTTTCAAGGCTGTATGACCTGCTTGAACAGGAGGTCTACGATACGAACACGTTCCTTGAACGCTCCAAGATAGTCAATGACAAGATAAAGTCGTTGGAAGAGGCTATAAAGGAAATTGACAGCGAACAGAAGCCTCCGCAGCTTCCGCCAGATGAGGCAATCAGCAGACTGCAATACGTCATCGACAACTTCTATGGTTCGGACGCCGAGGAAAAGAACAGACTGCTGCACACGGTCGTCAGGAAGATATACTACTATAAGACCGAGAGAATGTGCAAAAACAAGCCGGATTCAGACCTTACGCTGAGCGCGGATTTTCTATAAGTCTTATGTACAACAAGGATATTGCAATAAATTACAGTACCCGGTAAATATTAAGAATCCCGACCCGAGAATGGCGAGAATCATTATAAGCCAGCTTGGAGGTCCGGATGGAGAACTTGGCGCTTCCCTCAGATACCTGAATCAGCGATTCGCAATGCCCTATGCCGAAGTTAAAGGTCTTCTAACTGACATCGGAACAGAAGAACTTGCGCATGTTGAAATGATTTCGACGATCCTTTATCAGTTAACTAAAGATCTATCAATTGACGAGATAAAGGCAAGCGGATTTGACACGTATTTTGTAGATCATACAACAGGAATATATCCTGTTGCTGCTTCAGGTGCTCCATTTACAGTAACTTATTTCCAATCCAAAGGAGATATCATCACAGATCTGCATGAAAATATGGCTGCAGAACAAAAAGCAAGGACCACATATGACAATATCATTCGTCTTGCTGATGATCCGGATGTCCGCGACGCTATTCGCTTCCTCAGACAGCGTGAGATTGTTCATTATCAGCGTTTCGGTGAACCGTATCGTACAAGATAACACAAAGAGCTGCCGGTAAAAAAATCCTCATGCATCGGTTATGATACATGAGGATAGTGTTTTATGTCGCGTGAAAACGGCTATATTAGACTGATTGTGATACATTACGGCTGGATAGGCTTCGGAACATACTGATATTATCAGTTCAGAGCTTGATTTCCGACTCGGAATATAACCCGATAAAATAGCGGCAAAGGAAAGCCTATTCGCTTTCCTTTGCCGCTATTTACTGTTACGGTGCGTTCCACTGTCTTGTTGCAGCTGCGTCTCCCGAACTCTGTATCGCATCCGCAAGAACATCAAGCCTGAATACATAATCTTCAGTTAATGCATATGCAGCTGAATTCAGTTCAACGCTGTCTAATAACTGCGCTGTCAGCTTGCTGTTATCCAATGCCCCAGTGTAATAAAAACAACCATCTCCGGATGGATCAGCATTTGGATCACTGTAGCTCCAGCCGTTTTGCTCCCAACCAGATATCATTTTCAACGTAATTGTCTTGACGCCATCCGTATATGTGAAGGAATTGCCACTCTGCACCGGCTGAGTGCCGAAATCGAAGACATCGCAAACATTGCCTTCGCTGTCATACCACATAGGAATAAAGCATACTCGCAGCCTTTCACCTGGATACTTGCGGTTGTCTTTGATTTTTACTTCTTTATCAACAGTATAATTGATGCCATCCCATGTGTATTCTTTGACAACCTCCTTGCCCTCATCATCAGTGGAGTTTCCTTCATTTACAGCAATATCCACGCTGCCTGGTGCAAAGCTGTTTTTTCGTTCACTGCTGAAATAAACTGCTGCGAATACAATGAGGGGAGCCATGAACAATGCTGCGATGATACCAACGACGCCTGCGACGCGTTTCTTGTTGAGTTTTTTCATTCAAAGCTCCTCCCTTCTTATGTACTGCTGCGTTTGATCTTATTTTCAGCATATGCCTGTGAACTGAGATATGCATACTCTGTTTCGGTGTTGGTAAAGCTTGCAGTTGCAGCGTTATCCTTAACAGTGTCTGTGTCTGTTATCTTAAACCAAACGTACGGATCACTTCCGCTCATTGCATCTGTACCCTGTTCTATCATCTTTGAGCTGTCAGAACCCTTATAGACATTTGAACCTAACCAGAAATCATAGTCCGTTTTAGACCAGCTTGTTAGCTCTGTAACTTTGTACAGCCCCTTCTGGAAGACCTTTACGTTCCTGATGCCCCTGCGGACAATCGGCACGAATGTGTATTCCGTTTCAGTACCTCCATTAGGAGTATATGTAACAGTTACTGTGTTAGCAGACTTATTGTAGCTGTATTTGCTTGTAGACGGCAGAGGCGAATCATCCTCAAAGGTATAACTGTCGTTGGCATTCATCGTAACATAGAAGCTGCTTGCCGGATTATGAGTATCTGTTTCGCCATAATAATCAACCCTGAATACGAATTTCTGCTCATCATCGCTGTTGTGGATAAATGAGTCAAGAAGACTCAGCTTTTCTATGTTGAAGAAGTATTCACTTGAGGAAGTTGTATTCGGAACACTGATAGTATACGTCACATGAAGAGTATTACCGATCTGCTCCTCTTTTTTCTCAAGCAGCTCTTCATTTTCACATTCAATAACGCCAAGTGGGCTGATTGTGAATATCACATCTTCTTGAAGCTTCGCATACCCTTCTTTCGGACGGCTCTCCATCAGGTAATAACGCTTGTTATCCTTCAGCGGAGGAAGTGTATTGTCGACCTTCGGGATAATACCGTTAGTATCTGTTAAGAGACTTTCATAGCCTGCCATAGGATCGAATGCTTTCTGCATAACACCCAGTATGCTGGCGTCCTTGTAGAGCCTGAACTCAACATTATCGAGCGGAACTTTTGTTGTGCCATCGATCTTCTTAACATCGAATGTGAACGGCTTATTATAGATATCGATCTTTGCGATCATTACGCTCTCTTCAGTCGAATACTCAGCCCAGTTCCTGCCGTCGGACTTATTGTTTTCATCATCATCGGAATCATTTTCGTTGTTCCATGAAGCAATACTATAATTTCCGTCAGAACCCGTGATCGTGAAGCTCACCGGCTCTTTCAAGCCGATGAAGCCTCGCGGTGAGGATATCTCCCTGACAGTTACCACATCGCCCGATTGTAAACCGTAAAGGACGGTAACATTTCCGCTTCCGTCCGATTCATATGTCTTTATAACGGAATTAACGGTTATCTCGAATTTGCCTCCGGAAAGAGGTGTTTCGGCAGAGGATGGGTCAGTGGACGTGTTCCACTGGTAGAGGTTTATCTCAAGTCCGCCTTTACGCTTGTTATGGATAGTGTCGATACGGACGTTAGCACTTCCGGTCTCACCTGTTGCGACCTCTTGACCTACAGCGTAGCTTACGGTATAATCGTCGTACACTGGGTTTCCGGCATTATCTTTAACTTCGAAATTATTCAGCATATCTCCGCTTTCAAGCTTTGTCAGTGAGGTGTACCAAGTGACCTTTCCTATTTTATCATCAGCGTTAGCCTTTGATACAACAGCACCCTCCACTTTGACCTCATAGATATGGTAATCTGAAAGTGAATATCCGGGCTGTAGGCTTTCAAAGAAATACTTTGCCCTTGTTTCTGGGGATTCAAGCTCAAGCACTGTTCCGTCAAGCGGCTCTGTGCTGTCGCCGAGGAATACTGCAACGTATATTTTATCATGAGAGCTTGTGAAATCGGCATCGCTCCACACCTTATCGGCTTCAAGACCGATACCGCGGCGGTTGCTGATATCCATAAATGCGTCTGAGCCGCCGACTATTATACCAGTACTTTCGTCCGCACTCAATGTCTGGTAGGAATTCTGTTCTTCAGAGCCGTTTACCAATGCTGATCTGCATTTGTATTTTATCAGATCATATCCAACGGGTATCTCATAGTCTCTTTCCTCGACCATGAACTTTGTTCCTACGATAAGACCGGGCACCTTTACCGTATATCCAGCAGGCACATCATCAATAGCGCCAAAACGTGAGGTATATATTGTGATGTCCTGCTTCTGTTTTTGTGTCAGAGTTGCAACATCATTCACATAGACGGGGGCGTCTTCAGTACCGATGTTGTACCTTTCATACCAGCCCTCTCCGGGATTTGAAGTGTCAGGTTCCCATACAACAAAGTAGCCGTCCGGGTCGGTAAGATAATACCTGTGCAGATCAGCAGGCTCCCATTTTTTGGACGCCTCATCATAGAATGACAAGCGGTACTTGAATCGTGTATTATCTACCGTTGAGAGACCTGTTGTTGCCTTCGGATCATATCTGAGCAGGTTCCCCTCATTTTGCGCATCTGTTTTGCTGCCATCATAGTTCTCATTGTACAGATTCTTTTTAATATTCAGAGTTCTTACCATTCCGGTTTGCAGCTTATTATCAAAGGCGATAGTCGGCTGCATACCAACCTGTGCGGATTCAGTTTTCAGATCCTTGATATTTCCTGATACCACAACAGAATCCAAATTAACAGTACCGTTATTAGCTGTTGGATTGTCAAGATCGTAGATATCTGAATTGACTGCACACTCAACAACATAATATAACATCGCTTCGTCCGGGAAACTAAACTCAATATTCCTTCCCGGTACCAAGAAGAAAACATTTTCATATGTTTTTACGCCGCTTGGCGGCACATAATTCCTTGCAAAGCGAACAGTCTGTGTAGAACTCTGATATTTGACAGATACATTTCCGCTTGTATCTGTATCCGTCAAAGGAATCCAATGCTCGTCGGATTCCTGGATCTTATAAAAGATCTGGAAGGGATATTCAACAAGGCTGAAATCCATATCACTATTTTCTGCACCGGACAGAGTCTTCGCAAAAAGAACGTTTCCGGGAGTTACCGCAGAAAGGTTGAAGCGCATATGGAGGTTTGATGCACCCGCACCTCTCTCCATATAATATACCTTCATTTCATGTGTAGTATAATCCTTGAATACATAGCC
>JAGCYM010000043.1 GCA_017960805.1 Ruminococcus sp. | reverse complement strand
TCAACAGCCTTTTCAGTTTTATCCTTTACTGTGTCAGCAGCCTTTTCAGCTTTATCCTTAGCTGCGTCAGCAGCCTTTTCAGCTTTATCCTTAGCTGCGTCAACAGCCTTTTCAGTTTTATCCTTTACTGTGTCAGCAGCCTTTTCAGCTTTATCCTTAGCTGCGTCAACAGCATTTTCAGCCTTATCCTTTACTGTGTCAGCAGCCTTTTCGGCTTTGTCCTTAGCTGAGTGAACGGTTTTTTGAGCATTATCCTTTATTGTATCAACTGTCTTTTCAGCCTTGTCCGTTACTGAATCAGCAGTCTTTTCAGCCTTGTCCGTTACTGAATCAGCAGTCTTTTCAGTCTTATCCTTTACTGTATCAACAGCCTTTTTGGCCTTGTCTTTAGCTGAGTCAACAGCATCTTTAGCTTTTTCTTCAATAGCTTCAGAGACATTGTCTGCTTTGTCTTTTGCTTCTGATAGTTTTTTCTCAGCCATCTCGAAGAAATCATCATCATCTTCTTCGTCAGGAAGAATACCAATCTCATCGTCGTCTTCATCAGGGAGAATTCCGATTTCGTCATCATCGTCTGAAAGATCACCGATTTCATCACTTCCGCCCATCATTGCGTCAGCGCCTTTGATACCCATGCTCTTGCGTCTGGATTCCTCAATGAGTTTACGTGATTCCTCAGTTGAAGCATAAAGCACAAAGCTTTCAGGATCACGGCGAATGCGGAAGAACATAACAATCTGGAGTATAACTGAAACAATGAATATGATTGCTGAGAGAGCCTGAGAAATGCGGATATTTCCAAGTGTAAGGCTATCTGTACGTAGGCCTTCAACGAAGAATCTCTCAAAGCCGTACCATGCCAGGTACATAAGGAAAATCTGTCCGTCATAGCGTCTCCTTTTAGAGATAAATGCAAGAATTACAAATCCGAGGATACACCATAATGATTCATATAGGAAGCAGGGATGAACTGCTTTTTCCCACATCATTTCAGCGTTTCCGTTATTGTACATATCGCCGCCGATCTGAACCGCGTTGCTGATTGTTCTCTGAATTGTACCGCCTGTCATACCAAGGAAAAAATCAGTATTTGTACCGAATGCTTCCTGATTTACGAAGTTTCCCCAGCGGCCGACACCCTGACCAATGAGGAGACCGAGAACGGTAACATCCAGCATTGGAAGTATTTTGACTTTTCGTATTTTACATATTATATAGCCGACTATGAAAGCGCCGATGATTCCACCGTAGATAGCAAGTCCGCCGTTACGGGTATTGATTACGGCCTTGAGTGTTTCACCGATCGAGCCTTTGTTGTAGTCTTCCCATTTCATAGCCACGTAATATAGACGAGCTCCTACTATTCCTCCAAGAACGCCGCCTATTACTGCATCAACAGCTCTGTCCGAGTCGATGCCGAAGCGTTTCATTCTCGGGAATACATAGATAATAGCAAGTATTAGTCCAAGAGTGATGATGATGCCATACCACTGAATGTCTAGTCCGAAAATGGTAAATGCGGTCGGATTGATGTTGAATCCAAATCCTAGGTTCGGGAATTCAATTCTGTGTGGGTCTAGCATTTGGGCAAGGAGTGTTGTTGAAGCGTTGATCATTGTGAACCACCGTCCTTTTCTATTACTGACAGAACGACTTTGTCGCTCCGCATTTCATTCTTTATAAAATCATTTATATCATCTACGGTAAGTGATGATATAATATCTATTGCATCGTATGGTGCAACTTCTTCCATATGGCTGTTTAACATGAGGTTAGCAACAGCGTCCACATTGTTAAGCTCACGAATAAGTAGACCATAAGTTGAACGTTTAATTCTCTGGAAGATCTTGTCATCAATGCCGTCACGTGAAATCCTTTCTATTTCATTCTGAAGAGCTTCACGGACTTTTTCAGGAGAATCCGATTCTCCGCTGAATATAACAGAGAAGTATCCGTCTCCGCAGAAGACTTCAGCTCCGAATGTTGAGTTGATTACTTCATTTTCAAGGAGAGTGACATACATTTCTGTTGAAGCGTCACTAAGGATCGCAGCTGCAAGTGAAGCTGACATGGACTTCTTAAGACGCTCTGTTCCGGAGCAGGGGACACATTTGTAACCTATATGGAATATTGTGGTACCAATGTGCTGCTTTTCCCGGATCTCAGATCTGACAATTTCATCCGGCTCATCTGGAAAGACTGTTTCCAAGCCTTTGTTTGAACAAGGTCGAAGCAGTTCATCACAGATGGAAAGTATCTCGTCAGCGTTTACGTTTCCAGCTATGGAAAGCACCATATTGTTCAGGTCATAAAATGTCTCGTAGCATTTGTAGAGCAGTGGAGCGTCTATCTTAGCTATACTTTCCTTTGTTCCGGCTATGTCAATACGAACCGGATGAGCGTGGTACATGCATTTGAGCATATTGAAGAAAACACGCCATTCCGGGTTGTCATTGGTCATCTGTATTTCCTGTCCGATAATGCCCATTTCCTTATTGACATTTTCATCTGTGAAATATGGTTTCTGTACGAAATCAAGCAGTATCCTCAGATTGTCAGTGTAATTCTTTGAGCACCCGAAAAGGTAGCAGGTCTTGTCAAAAGAGGTAAATGCGTTGCCGGATGCTCCTGTTTTAGCATAGAGCTCAAAAACTCCGCAGTCCTCATTCTCAAATAGCTTATGTTCCAGAAAATGTGCAATTCCCTCAGGCACTGTAGTGTATTCTGTGTCTTCCAAGGTTTTGAACATTGTATTTATTGATCCGTATTTGGTGCCGAAAAGTGCTTCGACAGTGCTGAATCCCTTCATCTCACAGATGTAGATGTCAAGTCCGCTATGGTGCTTGACATGGATACAGGTGTCACCAGTAACTTTGCTTGTGAGGAGTTCTTTTTCCATCATGTGTTGTCCTCCTTGCAAAGCATATAGTAGCGGCTGTCAAGTTTGAGTGTTTTTGCGGCAGCTATAACTCGTTCACGTGTAACCGCATAGTAAAGTGCGGATTGCTGTTCGGGATCTACTATGTTTCCATCACAGAATCGCTCAAAGTACCAGGATGAGTATGATGATGGCGTATCTCCTATGGCTGCCAGAGCGTTATCCATCGCTAGAATTGCGCTTTCAAGCTCATCATCGGTGATTTTGCCTTCCTTTATTTCATCAAGCTGATGAAGTATTTCATTTTCAGCGGTTTCAATGTTTTCTTTTTCAACCCCTGAATCTATAGTCAGTGTATTTTTTGCACTGATGTACCTGCATGTGCAGTAATAACACAGGCTGAGCTTCTCACGGACGTTGACGAATAGCTTTGATACCGGCGTTTCTCCGAGAATCGCACTTAAAATGCGCATTGCATATATGTCATCAGAATCACTTTTGAAAGTGAGTACTGTTTTGCACTGCAGAACATCCATCTGCTCTGTTACAGTCAACGGTTCATTCTTTACCGGACTTATTGCTCGGAAGTTACACTTATATGAGTGACGATCCAGAGAAGAAAACTCATTTCTGAACATTTCAGCTATTTTAACATTGGGTTCTGGAGCTACGTAGTAGATCTCCACCTGTGCTGTGCTTAAGAGTTTCAGGTATGCAGCATATGCGTCTGCGGCAGTTACTGCTTCAGCTGACTCACGTGTGCCATAGCAGGAGTATTCAGCTGGTTCTCCGGAAAATGCGAGTTCTGATGCCCGATCCAGTGCGTAGCTGCGTTTATTGTTCATTTCTGCATCTATACGGTCAAGAAGATCGTTTTTAGTTATCCGGAAGGGTGTGGCGTCGAATTCGCCGTTTTTCACGTTGGGTGAGAAAAGACAGTCTCTGACAAGACTGATCATTTCACTTTCTATATCTTCATTGTCTAAAGCGTATTTCCCGCATATCCAGGAGGATGAAAGCCCGAGTATCTGAATATCACCGCGCTTACGGGTAAATGTGCCTAAAGCTGAACCATAAAGAGATGAAAGTCTCTCATTGAGTTCAGCTAAAGATCGGAGTTTGCTGTTTGAAGCGGAAAGTGCTCCGATTCCAAGAGAATTGGCAGCAGCTTCCGAAGGAGATAGGCATGTCGCAAATCTCACGTACACAGAGCAGGTCTTGAATTTTTCATCGGTTATTGAGGTGTATCCGATGTTATAGCCAAGTTCTGTCCGTTTGTATTCCATTATGGCATGCACCTCTGTAAGATTTATAGAAAAAAATACAAATTTATTATATCACACCCGAGAAAAAAATACCATACTTTTTTAAAAAATATTTTCTGTACGTACAAATTTTTGCTGAAAATGGAAAGAGGGCAGAAAGAGTTGCCCTTTCCGCCCTTATATAGTATTAGTTTCTGTTTTTTCAGTTTTGGAATAAAGCTTCTTGAAATCAGTTGGAGTACAGTGCTTGATCTCCTTGAAAATACGGTTGAATGTAGTAAGACTTTTGAAGCCAGAACGCATAGCAACCTCAGTAATCGGAATATCAGGATCAAGGAGAAGGTTCTCCGCAGATCGTGTTCTGCGGGCATTTATGTACTGAAGGTATGACATGGAATTATATTGCTTGAAAATACGTGAAAAATGATACTTGCTGTATCCGGCAACATCTGCTAGCTGATCCAGAGAGATATCATACATATAATTGGCATCTATGTATTTCATAACAGTGCTGAATTTTTCAGAATACTCATCTATCTTGCCGTCATCGCACGAAAGGGAACTCTTGCTTTGTTCCAGATGGAATTCTCGAATAGCTATCAAAAGCTGTATCAGTAAGGAATATATCCTTACATCAGCAAGCTCAGACTTTGTGTCATACATAGCATAAATGTCTAACATGGTCTTCTTTGCTAGGACATGCAGTTCCTTGTCGTATTCAGGATTGATCAGAAGGGGAGAAGTAAGACTTCTCATTACTGGTTCAAGCGCTGATACATCTCCTAGAACAGAATTATCACACTGGAAGATGAACCGTCTTCCCGGGATCGCAGGCATGCTGTGAAGTTCTCCGGGAGGAACGATGAGTACTTCATTTTCCTTGATAGTGAAGTCGACTCCGCCGACTTTTACAGTATAATAGTTCTTAATAGGCATAAGTATCTCAACGGCGTTGTGCCAATGAACAGGATATGCCTCATTATCGTCATTATCGTAAAGTAGTATTGACCGTTTGCTGTCATATTCGACGGTCTCATAGTCACCTGATAAGTGTTTTATCATAATTATATAACCTCACCGAAAATTGCGGTCAGAAGACAGGGCAAGATTTATCTACGGCAGTGTCTAAATGACCTTTTCCAGGACTCCGAAAGAGCCACTTTTTAACCAATTCTCCATACTATATTATAATGTGTTTTTGTTGCAATGTAAATACTGTGAGAAAAACTTTGGAAGTAATGTACAAATGTCATGCGCAATTTTTGGTCAATACGTTCGTGCTTTATTTGTTGTTTACTCTTATTGATTAAGAAATGGCAGATGTGAAAAATAAACAAAAACAAATGGACATTTTAGTGCGTTATACAACGTAATGCGACATTTTAATACAATTGCTTTTTGTTATTGACATTTGCTTTATTAGCGTGTAGAATAGTATATAGGAACACTTTAGTTCCTTATTTTACGGCTTTAAAAAAAGAAAAATGAGTTAATAAAAGCCAAGGTGTAGAACATAAAAAAGATAATTAAAAGGGTGGTATGATGGTATTCAGCAGTTTGGAGTTTATTTTTTTATTCCTTCCTGCATTTATGATAGTTTACGGGGTTGTCCCGACGAAATATAAAAATGCAATAATTTTCGCCGGAAGTATCTTCTTTTACAGTATGGGCGTACTTAAGAACCCGGTTTATATTATACTCTTCTTGCTTACGATATTGTTTAACTTTATTATAGGCGAGTTTATAGAGAATTTCCGAAGGGCCAGCAAGTTGTGGCTTATTCTTGGAATAGTATTCAATTTCTGGTGGCTTGTTTTTTTCAAGTACACAGGTTTTGTATTTGACAATATAAACTTAGTGTTAAAAAACGACCTTCCTGTTAAGGACATAATTCTTCCGATAGGTATCAGCTTTTACACCTTCCAGAATGTGTCATATATTATTGATGTTTACAGGAAGAAAGCAAAGGCCGAAACAAATATTATTAATTATGGCGCATATATAAGTATGTTTCCTCAGCTGATTGCTGGACCTATTGTCAAGTATGAAACAGTTTCACAGCAGCTGAAGAAAAGGACACATAACATAAAGCGTGTTGAAGACGGACTTAAGACTTTTACAATCGGACTTGGCTATAAAGTCCTTCTTGCCAACCAGGTAGGTGGTTTGTGGAAGCAGATAGGCAATATCGGTTTCCGGAGCATTTCATCACCTCTTGCATGGCTTGGAATTCTAGCATTCACGTTCCAGATTTATTTTGATTTCTGCGGTTATTCTTATATGGCAATTGGTCTGGGAAGAATAATGGGATTTGATATTCCGAAAAACTTTGATCATCCATATATGTCAACTACGATGGGTGAATTTTGGCGCAGATGGCATATTACCCTTGGCAGCTGGTTCAGGGAATATGTTTATATTCCGCTTGGAGGAAGTCGCGTTAAAACATCTCTGATAGTCAGGAACTATCTTGTTGTTTGGCTTCTTACAGGTATCTGGCATGGAGCTAGCTGGAATTTTATTATTTGGGGCCTAGTTCTGTTTGGCTTGATAATGCTTGAACGTTTTGTTATAGGTGATTTTTTGAACAAGTATAAATTAGTCGGTCACCTATATATGATCTTAGTGATACCTCTGACATGGCTTTTATTCGCGATCACTGACTTTAGTCAGCTTGGTATCTACATATCACGGTTAATTCCGCTGATTCCTGTAAAGACCTATGCGATCATGGAAAAGGATTATGTAAAGTATTTTGGTATTTACTGGAAATATTTATTAGCGGGTATCATTTTCTCGACCAATATCCCGGAAAAGATTTATAAAAAGATAAAGGATTCTGTATTCTGTGTGATATTGCTTCTTATAGTGTTCTGGGCGTCTGTATACTGCATGTACATGGGAATGGACGACCCGTTCCTCTATTTCAGATTCTAAGGAGACTTCGGTTATTATGGATAAATTCAGACAGTGCGCATATACTCTGCTCCTGTTGTTAACCTGCTTTCTCGCTTCACCGCTTATTATCCATAAAATATGGAAAACGAGCGCTTTTGTTGAGAAACCAGCTGTATCAGCTCCGCCAACTGTTTCAAATAATGGGGCTAAGGAAGAGACAACAGATGTTGATGGTCAGCCTGTAACAAATTCAGACGGTAATTCTTCTGCGGGCACTACTTCTGCAAATTCTCAGAACCCTGCAGTAGAGACAACTGCTACAACTCCGGCTCAGCCTGATATATATGTGGAAAGTGATCTTTCATACTTTGATGATGCACTCTTCATCGGAGATTCAAGGACAGTAGGCATAAAGGAATATGGTGACTTCAAGAGTTCAGACTTTTTCTGTACAGAAGGACTTGCTACAGACAAAATCAGCCAAACAGCCATAAATGGTAAGAAATTTGATGAGTTTATTGATGCAAAGCAATATGGAAAGATTTATGTTATGCTGGGAATCAATGAAGTAGGAAATGATCATGAATACGTTCTTACTGCTTATCGTGCGATAATTGAAAAGCTGAAGGTGCATCAGCCGGATGCTATAATCTATCTTCAGGCAAATCTTCATGTTACATCATACGCTGAAAACGGTGTTATTACAAATGCTGCCATTGACGATCTCAACAATGGAATAGCATCTCTAGCTGATTACAAACGAGTATTTTATCTTGATATCAATGAGCTATATGATGATGAGTATGGATATTTTAATCAGAGTTATACTAATGATGGTGTGCATCCTATGGGCATGTATTACACACAATGGTGTGAGTGGCTATGTTCCAAAACTGTTCCCAGGGACGGCGTTCAGACTACAACTGCTGCAGAATAAGAGAATGCGAATAATAAATAATACAGCTCCTGATCTATTATCAAAATAGGACGGGAGCTGTTTTTTATTTGATATTTTTTCATATTGGCATGAAGAGTGTTAGTTGAGAAAAAGTCATAATGTGGAAGGAACTGAAGAATTATGTTCGAGAAGTTCAAGTATCAAATTGTTGAAGCGATTCTTCTGTACTATATTGCACACATGTCCGCATGAAGCCATCTGGATCATTCTTCCGCAGGAACGCTTTGCTTCTAGAATGGTACGCCTAAGAAAGCAGGTATCAAGCTTTCCGGATATATATGTATTTTCCGGATGATGCTCTTTTTCAAATAGTTTACTGAAGCAGATCGCCTGATTGAAAATATGCATGTATAGCTTAAATTCTTTTTTGTTAAGTGCAACAGCACATTTACGGAAAATACTACGACTTTCTTCATTACGTTTGCCTGGCATTATTATCCAACTGAAAATATGATAGACCATGGTAAAGGGGAGCTTATCACCAATAGTAGAAAACAACTTCACACATCCGCGAAGTAGTATATTTACTGTAGCTACAGCACCGACAAGAATACCAAAGTCAACATAATCGGGATAGAAAGCTTCAATATACTTGACAAATATAGTACCAAGCGAAACACCCATAAATGTAGTGTGACGTATGGAATACATATCACATACGTTGAGAATCTTTCTGCTAATCGCATCAAGTGAAACTTCAAGCTGTGAAAGTTTGAGATTTCCTTCACTATGACTGGGAAGGTCAATCGCTAAAACATTGTAGTAATTCGAAAGTAAAGGTATTTGATATTTCCAGATGCGTGAATTACCACCAAAACCATGAAGCAGAACAATGGTCTCAGTATTGCCATTCTCGGCAGTTATATAAGTATGATTAAGCATATATTTTAGACTCCTATAGAAGACGGTCAAGTAAATATTGAAAATATAGAAAGGATATGTGATTAATGGTTAAAAGAATAAAATTGAACAACTCCGTTTTCTTTCTTTTTTTTATTATACAGATGGTCAAGTAAAAAGTCAATACAGGAGTAATCAAATCCTAACAACAAAGTAAGCAGATACAGCAGAAAATCACTGAAAAAATAAAACGCCCCGTCTATTGACGAGGCGAATGGCGTGCCTGGAGGGATTCGAACCCCCGACCTACTGGTTCGTAGCCAGTCACTCTATCCAGCTGAGCTACAAGCACTTATCTGAAATGTCTCTTAAAAAGGACATTCACAACGTTATTTATTTTATCACATTTCTTGCGAAAAGTCAAGATGCGTACCTAAAATCGTCAAAGTGCACTAAATATCGGCTGATTAATATTACTAAAATAAAAATTACAGCAAAAATTAGATTGTGCCTTGACAAAAACATCTTTTTCTGCTATAATTATATCTGCTTTGAGACATTAGCTCAGTCGGTAGAGCATACGCCTTTTAAGCGTAGGGTCGAGGGTTCAAATCCCTCATGTCTCACCATCACAAATTCGCCTGTATTTCGCTGAAACGCCGAAATACAGGCATTTGTTTTTTTTTAGTTTTTGCAGTTTCAACTGCTCGTGTGACAATTTAACTGCATTTTGTCACACGAAATTCCAACGAAATCACACGAAAATCACACGAATTCAAGGTGGTATCATACTTAATCTTTTAACAATATTTGCGTCGGAATTATTCTTTTAAAACATTTCAGCTCCTTTGTAGGAGCTGAATACAAGCTGCGAGGATTTTTTGTTCCAGAAAAGTCTTTTCTTCGAAAAAAGTTGTACAAGCCTAATTTTGTTTCGGATAACTCACTAGGAATTTGAATATAAAATTCCGAAATCGGCATTTTATATTGACAATTAAATCCGGATATGATATACTAAGGAAAAGCGAGGTGCATACTATGGTTAAACGTACAGAATATCTCGA
Source organism: Ruminococcus sp. (assembly GCA_017960805.1). Classification (GTDB taxonomy): domain Bacteria; phylum Bacillota; class Clostridia; order Oscillospirales; family Ruminococcaceae; genus Ruminococcus. The sequence continues at coordinate 18,131 of JAGCYM010000043.1, read as the reverse complement.
AAAAATAAAGGCTTGGCGCGAGGAACAGGTAATAAAGGTCGTGACTGGAATCAGGCGATGCGGAAAGTCCACGCTCTTGCAGCAGTATCGCGACTATCTTCTTAGCACAGGCGTTTCCCCTGAGCAGATCATCTTCATCAACTTTGAAGAGCTGGAATACGAAGAATTGCAGGACTATCAAAAGCTCTACAGCTACATCACTGAGAGACTTGTTCCCGATAAGTACACCTATATTTTCCTTGACGAGATTCAGAAGGTCGATAGCTTTGAGAAGGTCGTAGACAGCCTCTATGTCAAGGATAAGACCGATATATATATCACAGGCTCTAACGCCTATATGCTCTCTAGTGAGCTTGCAACGCTGCTATCTGGCAGGTATGTTGAGATATCTATGCTGCCGCTTTCGTTTTCGGAATATGCACAGCTCCGTAGCGGCACTCCCGATGAAGTATTCGCTGATTATATGCGTACCGGCGGCTTTCCCTATATCGCACAGATGGACAGTTCAAAGGAAAAGGCCGAGATGTACCTCGAAGGTATCTACAATACAATCATAGTCAAGGATATCGAAGAACGTCAGAAGCGCCGTGAAACCGATCCTAACAAACGTAAGATAACCGATTTGGCACTGCTGAAGAATATAGCAAAGTTCCTTTCAGGCTCTGTCGGTAGTCCGATATCAGTTAAAAGCATTTCCGACTATATAACATCATCTGGTCGAAAGGTCAGTGCTAATACCATAAGCGATTACGTTGCAGCTTTGGTCGAAGCGTTCATCTTCTATCCAGTGGAGAGATATGATATCGTGGGCAAGCAGACTCTGAAAATGAATCAGAAGCTGTATATCGTCGATCTCGGTATCAGGAATCATCTTCTTCCACGCCGCAATTATGACTTGGGATTTTCTCTTGAGAATATAATCTACCTTGAACTTCTCCGCAGAGGTTATAAGGTAAATATCGGCAAGCTCGGCACAACAGAAGTTGATTTTATAGCTGAAAAGGACAGCCGCCTGCACTATTATCAGGTGACTGCTTCGCTTACAGACGAGAGCACTTTTAATCGCGAGATAACGCCGCTGAAGAACCTCTCCGACAACTACCCAAAAACGATACTCACTCTTGACCGTTTTACCCTCGGTGACTACGAAGGCATCGAGGTCGTAAATGCAGTTGACTGGCTGCTTGGTAAAGCTTAGTATTAAACGAATGACCTCCCAATGGGAGGTCATTATGTTAGCTAAGCAGATTTTGTGCTGTATTCACTCGTACTTCCTTGACAAAGCGTTTATGGGATGTGCCGACTACCTGTCGGAACAACCGTGAAAGATAGGTGCTGTTTTATGCGGTGAAATAAGTCTTAGCCTGCTCCCAGCCTGCGACATATTGCGAGAGGATAACGGAATCGAGGAGGTCAACAGTGCCGTCCTTGTTTATGTCGGAGGCAGCCTCGTCTACGGTCACGCCTTCCCAGCCTGAGGTATACCTTGCAAGGAGAACGTCGTCTATCTTGTCGATAGCTCCGTCGCCGTTGACGTCGCCGAGAACGACGGGAGCTTCAAGAACGGGCGACCTCCAGTAGTCGAAGAAGTAGAGCTCTTCCTCGTTGAGAGTATCAGCCTCACCGTGCTCCTCGCCGTTTACAATAGTGCCCTTGCTGTAGAACTGATATATCACTGAGGGCGAAACGTCCTCGGGGAGGTACATTTTAAGAGTGAACTCATACTTATAACATGCCTTGAAGACAGTTTCGTCTATCATATTGGCAAAGCCGTGTTCCTGAGTTACTGTATGATTATCCTTGTCATAGACAACGATGGCGAATGCTTCCTTGTCGAGTATAAGCTCGGCAGGCTTAACATTTTCTTCGAGCTGAGCAACGTACTCGCCGTAGGTCTGACCGACCTCTGGGAGCTTTATCGCGACATTCCTGTCAACATTGCTCTTGTACTTTTTGAGAAAGAAATGCTCGCTCTCGACGACCTGACCGTTTTTGCTGCTGAGTTCGCAGTACATCTCCGCGCCGTCGTACTTATCCGTCAGACTTTTATCTGTGAGGCCGTAGAAATCGTAGCTGGCGCCTTGGGCTGCCCATTCGTCGGCAGTGAACTCGTCATCGTTCAGGAAAGTCGTTCTGTCGGTAGTTTTGAAGTACCACTTATAATAGTCTGCCGGTCCCTGAGCATCCAGCGATAATTTTACGGTCGTGCCCGTATCGAAATAGACGATATCCTTCGGCTGCTCGATGATGTCGATTTTCTCCTCGAAAATAGCCGTATAACTCATATTCTTGGTCGCGGTCACGGTCAGCGGATTATCGGTGAATTCCTTTCCGTCCTGGTCTTGCCATTTGAGGAAAATCGCGTTGTCTTCGGGCTCGGCTGTCAGCGTTACTGCTGCGCCTTCGGTAATATCTTTGCCGCCGCCCGAAACAATGCCGAGCGCTTCATCAGAGGATATTGCCTTGATTTCCTTTGTATCTAAAGGAACGAATGTTACATCTGCGCCTTTTGACTTGATAAGATTTGCATACGCCTGAGCGAGCGCTACGGCTGATAACAAAAAAACAGCGGTATCATTGCGATACCGCTGTTTCCTTAACGTTGCTCTTTCATGCTGCATACTACGCTTCGGAGGTTTGCTCGGGACTATTCCTGAAACAAACTGCACGGAGACAAGTGCGAGGTCTTATAGTATGTGTATCCGCCGATTATTGCCGCGAATAATACTACAAAGACAGGGATAGCAGTCAGATGTGCATACAGCAATACATTCCAGTCCCATGTGACAAGCACTGTATCTTCATTGATGAGCCTGTCGGCTTTTAAGGACACAAAATATGAACACCATATACCGCATTTCGTGGCTATAAATGAGCTGATACCGACTTCTGTCATATTCAGAAGCGCGATCTTTTTCGCATTCATTCCCAATGAAAGAAGTATTGCACTGTATTTCTGCTGCTGTTCGATGTAGAAGAACATATAAACTATCATGTAGAATATTACGGCTGCCGCAACGCATGATATAACAAGCAGAAGGATATGTCCGACAAAATCAGACTGCTTTTGCAGGAAATTCAGTTTCTCGTAAGCGAGGCATATGTCTCCCTTTACGCCGAACTGATGGTCGAGCGCATTTTTTTCGGATTCAAATTTTTTGGATTCGTATTTCTTTATATACACATAGACCATGTCCCACGTGGAATTGTGCTTTCCATGCTTTTTTATTATCATGGATGCGGGGAATCCGTCATAGCATTCCTTTTTTACGATGCCGCATATGTTGTACTTCCTGATGAGAGAGCTGTTCCCTGTCCGGGAAAACCTGACAGTGAGAGGCTGACCTATGCAGTTTTCGTACTCGGATTCGGGTACGCCGTATACCATAAGGTATTGCTCGGGAATTATGATGTCGTTATCGTTTATGCAGTCGCTGCCGAACAGAAACGGCTCGTCGTAGTAGCTGTACAGATAATCGGAAAAATCAGAAACACTGTTATCTATCTGAGAAACCTCTAAACCGTAGTTCAATCGGTATTCGTCTTTGAATGCTTCCGAAGAAGAATACTTGTACTTTTTGTCTCCGATCTCAAGTATCTCATTCTCAAATGACAGGTCTTCCGTAACCTTGTTTTGCCTGTTGTAAAAATCAAAAATCGTATAGTCGATCGCCCGCATTACGCAGCATACACCTTCGACTTTACTTGCGTCATCGCATCTGTCTGCCATGCTTGTCATGTTCTCATTGTAATACTTGATGAAGCATATTTTGTTGTCGGGGTATTCATCTGCTATATGAGAGCGTATAAAAAAGACAAAAACCACCGCCGTCATAACAAGTGTTACTGATAAGAATATACCGAAAAATACCTGCAGATTATGCCTGAAATGTCGGCGGATATTCTTTATAGCCAGTGAAAAGAGTACAGAACAGCTCATACCACACTTCCTTTCATACCGGTTATCCGATGATTAAGTCTCTTCAGCTTACGGGAAAAGAGAAGCATGGATATTGCGATAACTGCAAATATTGCAACAAAGACTATCATCACACTTGTTATATCAATATCACCGCTCAGGAGTTCCATATCGAATGTGCGGCTGTATTCACTGTTAAGCCATTTGCATAGTTTATATGCAGCAGGAACACTTATCGCTGTTATGAACAGGTGCATGGTCTCAAGTATCAGCCAATACAGAAAAACTATTCTTTTCAGAAGCATTCCGTGATGTATCAATAGCGATATAAAGCTGTTTCTCCGTACGATTATGACAGTGAAGAAGGATAAAAAAATAGCTGTCAAAGCTATCTCAAGGACTACGCTCATCGCAATGAGTCCTTTGCTCATTGTATAAACAGAATCTATCTGTTCGTGAATGAAATTATATAAACCTGAAGAACTGTTGTATCCGTGTCTGTCAAGCTGATGAATGAGTGAAGCGCAATCTCTGTATTCATCGATCTTGCAGGTCACAAAATACAGTTCTGATAAGCTGTTTTCATGAAGAATACGCTGCTCGCATCTGGGAGTCAGCATAAAATCCGCACGTGCCTCGGAAGCGCGGAAAATACCGCCTACAAGACATTCGGTTTTTTGGGTCCCTTGTTCTATGGTAAAATATGCACTGTCACCTGTGGTAAGTTTCAGCTTTTTTGCGGTCTTATCAGAAAGAATGATACAATCATCCGGGAGCTCCTTTTCGTCAATATCGTAATTGACGCTGTTGTCCTTCGAAGCTTCACAAAGGATAACGCCCTCTAAGTGCTCTTCCTTCAAAGAGTTGTTTATTACAGGTGATGAAGTGACATTGCTTTCCTGCAAATAAAAATAGGATATGTCGTGTCCGTAGTTGTTTTCTATGTATTTTTTAATGTCGTTGTCGGGATTTGAGATCTTTACTTCAAAGTCTATTCCCCGAGTGGAGTTATTAATTGTTGTATTGATGTCATCTAATGCTATCTTTGAAAAAGATACCATAGCAATGATTATGCTGTATAGTATTGATAAAACAAGCAAATACAGAAAAATATCTTTTTTCAGGTTTTTGAGTTCTGACAAATAGATCTTTATCATATTCGCGTCCTCTTGTCTGATATGAGCGCTCCGTCCTGAAGCGTAATGATACGGTCGGTCATTGATGCAGCTTCAAGATTATGCGTTACGAGCAGAACCGTGGTCCCGTTGTCCGACAGCTCGCGCAGAAGCTTCATTATAATGTCACTGTTTACAGTATCGAGATTGCCGCAGGGTTCGTCAGCGAGAAGCAGTTCGGGCTCGCGTATCACGGCTCTTGCTATGCAGACCCTCTGCTGTTCGCCTCCGGAAAGTGCAGTGACCTTTTTGGAGATATGCTCGGACATTCCGAATCTTTCAAGGACTTTTTTGGCTCGGTTTTTCATATCCCTGCGGTCTCCTGCGATCTCAAGGGGCAGCGTTACGTTTTCATAGACAGTATAGGTCGGCTCAAGATGGAAATCCTGAAATATAAAGCCGATGGTCTTATTCCGATAATCAGCGACCTCCCGCTCCCTGAAAGATACTATGTCCTTTCCTCCGACTATGATCTTTCCTGAATCCGGAAGTATCATTGAGCCTATCATATTCATCAGTGTGGATTTTCCGCTCCCTGACTTGCCGACGATACTGACAAACTCACCCTTATCAACAGAAAACGAAACGTTGTCTACAACCGCACGATTATCGTAATGCTTTGAAACATTAGAGATTTCGATTGCTTTCATTTTCATTAGTCTCCGCTTTTAAGAGAATATGTATTTTTTTTAAAGTAAATGCTTTTATCTTGTTCATTATATGTCATCGTCATTCCCCAACCTGAACCATCGTTATCATTTTGAATAATCGATACTAATAATTTGTAGGTTCCGTCTATATCACCTTTTTTTACTGTGATATTCATAGGTGAACTGATTTTTTCAGCAAAATCCTCCTCACTTATCGAAAGGTCATTTAATGATTGGCTATAAAAATCGAATAAAGCTTTACTGTCAAAATCACTCATAACTAATGTGTCATCTGAATTAATCACGATAGTCTCTTTGTTTTCGGATAGTTCATTTACATAGTTTCCGATCTCTGCAATATCGGTTAGTTTATAATCATTTGTTTTGCTTTTTTCATTACATGAGATTAAACATAAGCAGGAGATAATAGCACATAGAATTATCCCTATAACCTTTTTCATAAATATGTCCTCCTTGATATATTTTCGTAGGTAGGATAATAATCCTACCTACGAAAAACACCTGATTACTTGCTATAAGTATATCCGCCAACTGAAACTTTTGTACCTTTCTTATTGGAAAAACCGGCCTTATAGAAATATCCATCTGACTCACCGTCGCCGTCCAGGTCTTCATAAACTGTGAAATCAGCCTTATAGTACCACATTCCATTATTGTATTCGCTCCAATCATCAAGCTCTGCGGTACCGTCTACACAAGGATGATCAGCTGCGAACCAAACTTTTGTAAGGTCCGCCTTTTTACCATATATGTATATAGTGTGTTTTCCATATAAATGACTGCCTTTACGGTTTGTGTAGAAATTGTTGACATAAGTTCCGGACGGCTTAGTTCCGTCGCCGCATGAAGTTGCACTTACAACGGAAACAGCAAGAAGTGCAGCCATTGCTAAAGCTTTGATTTTCATTAATAATTCCTCCTAAATTAGTAAAATAATTGTTTGAATGAATGTTAAACATCGTGCACAATATAATTAACAATTTTATTATATCACCGCAATTTTTATTTGTCAATACTTTTTTACAATACAACTTTTATAAATATAGTGCCATTCTTCGCTCCTATCAGGCGCAAGACAAACAATGCGATAATAGGTTTTTCCTGAGTATAACAGGGAATTGTGCGGCACGGTCGTACGCTGTTGTGGTCGGTAATATATTGATATATAATTTATCAATTAACGACATATCAGATTTCTATATAATTATTTTACGAAACTATGCAAAAATCTTACGATGAGTGTTGACATTTTATAACAGTTGAAGTATAATTTGTTACATAAAGTGGCCGCTTTAAATTCAGCAAAGGATATGATAATAAATGAATAACTATGGAAGATGCTTATTGGCAGTTCATAGAGTTCTGCTCTAGCAGTGATTTGGTCACTATGCACCATGACTTTGATAGTAAGTTCATAGAGTGTATATGCAGGGACTACGATCTCCCTGCGTTTAAAAATCATATCACTGACCTTGATACCATGTTCCATCTGAAATATAATCGAGGCTACAGCACATTCTTCGCTGAGAAACAGTATAGTATCACCACAGACGAAACAGGCAGTTGGAGACATCTTGATATTGCTGGTAAGGTATTTTTAGCATTACAAGGAGAATGATTGCAAGCCTGCTCCTAGTTTAAAAAAAGAATTGAATACTGTGATTGATTATACGCCTAAAATAACAGCTTGCCAGAATGAGCTTGAAATGCTCAGAAGTAGTATTAAAGACTCTTTCATTAACAGGATATTTTTTACACATGATGAGTTGACTAATTTAGACTTATATAGTGTAATTATATTAACAATAAGAAGGGGCAATTTAATGGCAATAAAATATGAAGATGCGGCATTTTAAAACGATAATGGTGCTTTTGAAACTTTAACTCTTGATGAAGCTATAAATTGTTATAATACAGATCAAAATAATTACTATAGGAGGTATGATGGGAGATTGTTCTGCCCAATGTGTCATACTCCTCATATTGGACTTGTTATTCGTGATGGCACTTATTTTTTTAGGACGTATCATGGCTCAGAGCATGATCCTAATTGCCTATATAGTTTTGATCCTGTATCAAGTAATACATTTCAAGAATATATTTTGAGAGAAGAAAACCAAAATGAATTGCATGTAAAACTTCAAAGATTTGTTTATCGCTTACTAAATCGAGAAAATATTGATTTACACAATCTTTTATTACATGTTCAGAATAATAGATGTACAAATTATAATATTAATCATGCAAATATTAGAAATCGTAGAGACATCCGTCGCATCCCAACAAAATCAATTACTGCTCCGTTTAATAATGATGATTTGAATAGCTATATGCTTTTCTATGGAAAAGTCGATGTACTTTATTCAATAAAAGAAAATGGGACTAATACGTTTCATAACATATATTTTTACAAACGTAATCGTAGTGAACTATTATGTTCTTTAAGCTTTAGCCAAAATGTAGCGGTTCATTTGGAAGGAAATTATAATTTGATTCCGAATGAGAAAAAATCTAATATTGGTGTAGCTTTTTATTCTGAAATGATTAGGAATGGCCAATTCCTCAATGCTCGTCTGACACATTCTAAGCTGTTTTTTATGGATTCACAATAAGAGTTTATAATATGTCAATAGCCCATGGTCTATTGACATACAAAAAAAGTATGTCAAATAAGTTGTTTTTCGGCTTTTGAAATATTGCAAATAAAAACACCACCCTATTGAAATATGATTGGAGCCGGTCACCCGGCTCCATCTCTTTATATATACTTTCTTTCGTACTCTTTGAGCCTGCGATAAAATGTGTTGGCACGCAGGCGCATCTCCTTCTGAAACCATACTGCTGTTATGGTTCCCGCCTTCCACTGCTCATAAAGCTGACCGAACTTTATCCAGTCTATAGGCTGAGGCTGCCTTCCTTTATATTTTCCTTGAGCTTTTGCAATAGCGATACCTTCACGCTGGCGCTGCAAGGTCTGCTCACGTTCGAGCTCAGAGAGTGCAGCGAAGATAGACAGCACAAAGCGTCCTTGCGGAGTGTTAGTATCGATGTTCTCTTTGCTGCTGACAAGCGTTACCTGTTTTCGCTGAAGCACGTCTATAATGTTGAGCAAATCTCTTGTAGAACGCCCGAGCCTACTGATGCTCTCAATGTAGAGAGTATCTCCCTCGCGGACGTATTCGAGCATAGCTTTCAGCTCGGGACGGTTTGTATTCTTACCAGACATCTTCTCAGCAAAGACACGCTCTACCTGATATTGCTTCATCAGAGCTTCTTGTCGTGCTGTCTCCTGATGCTCTGTTGATACTCGGATGTATCCAATCTTGCCCATTACCATATGCCTCCGTAGCAGCTCTCATACAGGCTTTCTCCACACATGTATTTGACATCTCTGAGAGCTTCATGAAGTAGGTTTGTGTCCATGAGCATCTCCTCAATCTCATCGCAAGTGTAGCCATACTCCAGAAGAAGTTCCACATCTTCGCTATCAACGCCATAGCAGCCGCAGTATGAAAGCAGTATCTCTTCGTGCATATTGTAATAAGGAGAGTCATCGAGACCGTACCATGATCCGAACTTGGAACGGAATATCTTAGGCTCAAATTCAGCCCGCGTGATATTTCCATTTCTGTCAATGCGAATGATATCGCCTTCTTCCGTCTTGATACGCTCATTTGCGAACTTATGCAGTCCTATCCTGCGCAGAGCTTTCTTCATGATACTCTCCGTGGAAGCGTATACATACAGTCCGATATCCTTGAAGTGAAGCAAACACATAGGATTGCTTCCTTTTATAATGTAAAGGCTGTTATTATCATCAAGCACTGTGAAGGTGAAGTTACCCTCGACCGTTTCTGCCATATACTTGAGGCTGTCAAAGTCCAGCTTGTTCTGCTGCTCTATAAGCTGACAAGCGGCGTAGCTGTCAGTCTCAATGTGTGTCTCTGGTATGAGCTTGTCCTTGCGGAGCTCACGATCATTCCACAATACTCCGTTATGAGCAAAAGCGAAAGAAGTGTCGCCGGCTATACCGGCGAATGGGTGGTTGTTATAATTGTATTTCTCATTGCCCTGGGTAGTCATACGGGTATGTCCCATGACTGCTCTTGTGCCTTCCGGCGGATTGAAGTGTAATTTGTGAGCAGGCTTCGGTCTCTTGTAAATGATGATATCACCGTCCTTTATGTATGATATACCAGCTGCATCTGTTCCACGTTCCTCAGCAGCGTTAGCCAGTGCCTGAGTGAGCTTTCGTAATACTTTGTGAGGGACAATACCCTGGTAATCAAGCCAACCGAATAAACTACACATAATTAGTCCTCCTTTTTTGTGTCAAGTGGAAGGTTTAAGAGAGTGCCTGTTGCACCGGCTCCTCCAACTATTAATGCAATTATTCCAACCACTTTCAAGATGTCCATTATTTGCTTTTCAGTTTCTTTGTCAATATCAAATAAATCTGATAAAAGTGCCATATTATAACTCCTCCTCCGTCGATGTATCTTCGTTTATGTAGAGCCTGCGCTCCTTCAGGTATTCGATAAGTTCCGGTGCTTCTATGCTTTCAACGAACTCGCTCCATGACATTTTCTCGATTCCTTCATCTGTCAGGCGAATGGCAAGATCACATATCTCATTCACAAGCTCTATAGCTGCAATGAGCGTGTTGTATTTGAGCGTGCCGCGAAATAGGCGGAACTCGATGGTTGCCCAGTTCATGAGATTGACGGCAGCGTACCTTCCGTTATTTCCTTTCTTAGCCTTGTCGAGAATCTCACGTCCTGTCTTCTCATAGCCATATCTCGCAGCCCAGCGGTTCATACTGTACTCAGAGCGGCGGCTGAATTTCAGGAGCTCAGCCCAATGAGTTTCGACAAAGAACAGAATGCGGCTGATAACGTCTTCCTGTTCATCGTGTGTCTCGCCGAGACAGCTTCTGTTGACGTGGATATGCAGACCGCAGGTGCTTGTCTGATGCGATCTGTATCCCAGTGATATAGCCTTTTTCATTATCTCTTCCCATTGATAATTCTTGTGGTAATCAAGACTCATCGGATGACTGACCAGCTCCATTCCATCATCTAAAGATCCGTCGCTTTTAATGTAGATATGTTCATCATCTTCATTGGCGATTTCTAGTAGTTCTTTTGCATTGTCATCGTCCTTACCAGCTCCATCAATTTCCAATTCAACTCCGAAGAATCTTTTCCCATTACCGTAGAATATTGGGTCTGGCTTGTACCCGTAATCGTGGATATTTCGACATCTATCGACTTGTTCGTGATAGCATTCTGAGCAGTAGTCTTCACCGTTGACGTGATAGATATCATCCTCATAAAGCAATGCATCGCAACATGAACAGCGAGTATAGTGCCTATCATAGCAGTGTTCGCACAGTGTTGTGAAATCGTCTCCACAGCTTTCTGATGACCAAATCCGCTGTCCGCAACAGTCACATGTTACTGTATGATTTTCGAAGCAATCTGAGCATATGATTTGCCCATCGAATTCCTCATAGTCTTCATCTTCGATGAGCGCTCCGCATTGATAGCAGTAGAGTTTGTTTTCATTCTTGTTTTCCATTTAAAACCTCCTAAAACAAAATAGCCAGCCCCGAAGGGCTGGCGTTAATTTTAATATTCACTTGCAAGCAACATTGTTGAATGATCCCCATCATCAATTGCATAGACCTTTTCGGTTATAGGTTCATCAGATACGAACATGTACTCCATATTCTCTTTAGACCTCTCGGTGAGGAGTGTATAAAAGCTGTTGCAGAGCTCACAAAGCTTGATATCAACGTTATCCGAACGCTTCCCGATTTTAACTGTGCCGTTATGGGTTCTGTTTATAGTGAGTACTTTAAGCGGAATATCCAACTCATCACAGCTATAATGGGCGAGACATACCGCCCAGACTACGTTGGCTCATACGATTAAAAATGAATTAGAGGGGCGGCTTTGTGCCACTCACGAACAGGCTAATTTGAAGGAGGTGAACACAATGGCCAAGAACTCAAAAAGAATAACGCTTTATAAGCGTATATGGTGTAAGGTACGCTATTGGCAGAACCTGCGTGATGTGAGCGACACGGAGCTCGCTTCGTATCTTCAGGTCAGTGAGAGAACGTTGCGTGAATACGACAAAAGTGCCCAGCACGTTACGCTTGAGAAGATCGACAATCTTCTCAGTATTACCGGAATGGAGCTCAACGATTTAATGACACTTTGACCCTCCTATTTACAAAGATTGAAAAAGGTGGTATAATACTTGTATAGTATGATACCACCTTTCTTCAAAGGAAGGATGATATTATGAAGGCAACACGTTTGCCGTCCGGCAGCTATCGGACGCAGGTCGTGACAGGTTATGACGATAATGGGAAGAGATTAGTTAGGTCTTTTACTGCTGATACCGAATGGGAGTCTCTAAAACTTGCAACAGAATATATGGAATCCAATGTTCTTGGGTTAGAGATAAAGAATATAACAGTTGAGCAGGCTTTTGAACAGTACATTGATGCGAGAACGAATATTCTATCTCCATCTACTATTCGTGGTTATCGGATCATTAAAACATCAAGGCTTCAGCTTATAAAGAATATCAAGATCAAGGAGCTTCGTATCAATGACGTGCAGCGAGCTGTCAACTTCGACTCCAAGAGACTTAGCCGTAAGTCGATAAAGTCAGCTGTTTCACTATTGAAAAGTGTGCTCGATGTCCAGAATGTTGATCTCAACATCAAGAAGATAGCTATTCCGCAGGCAAAACCTAAGAAGCGGGATATCCCTTCAGTAGAAGATGTTCTTAGGGTAGTTATCGGTTCTGAGCTTGAATTACCTTGTTTGCTGGCAATGTGGTTATCTCTGAGGATCAGCGAGGTTAGGGGATTGCAATTCCGCGACATCTCTCCTGACGGTAAGTATATATCTGTACGAAGAGCAAGGATGTGTCTTGACAACAAGGACATAGTTCGAGACCAGAACAAGACTGCTGAAAGTACAAGGACTAATCCTCTGCCGCCTTATCTGCTTGAGTTGATAGAGAAAGTGCCTCATAAGAAGGACTCAGAATTTATCGTTCAGATGCGCTATGAGTATATCAGGAAGCATTTTAAGCAGCTCATGGAGGCTAACGGAATGAACATTACATTCCACAAGCTGAGGCACGAATTTGCCACGGCTCTTAATGATTTGGGAGTACCGAGTGAATATATACAGAAGCTCGGTGGCTGGACTTCTGATAATATTATGAAATCGGTCTATACTCACACGACCACTATAAAAGAAATCGAGTATCAGGAAATTATTGATAATTATTTTATCAATGCTATCAACAATGCCCAATCAAAGAAGTGACTGTCACACGACCGTCACACAGCGAGTCAATACTTGGCGTAAAACAGGGAAATATCAGGTAAAAACATAAAGGGTTCAAATCCCTCATGTCTCACCATATTGGCGTGACTAAAAGAATGACACGCACTAAAAAGCCCGATTTATCGGGCTTTTTTGCTACCCTAGTGTTGAGCGAAAAATTGAAAAACTGAGGGATGACATTGCAATATTTAGGCAGTTTTGGAGGATTTGAACTGCCACAAAGGCAGTTTTTATACCACTCATAGGTCTAAGCACAGGCAAATCTCAGTTTTTTAGAGAAAAATAGTACACAAAGTTTCGGACTCGGTTTTAGTGGTTTTCACGAAATGTGAAAACGCTGAATCGAGTCCTTTTTTATTTTCCTCCAAAAACAAATGATAGAAGGTCTACCAGTGATTTGTGAGCCTCCTGTGGCAGATACATAGAAAGCAGATCACGCCTGCTGTCTATGGAATAATCATGCCAGGAGGAAAATATATGAACAAATACTTTATAAGTGGAAAGCTGATGCATAAGGCTTCCGATCACAACACCAACCGCTGTGAGGTTGAGAAATGAGTATTCCTGCCTCACTCAGACTTTGAAAGACTGAAAGCAAACCCCTATCAGGAACATGAAGCTATAACCGCCGCCAAGGACCTTATGTTCGAGGACGAGAAAGCATATCACTGTATAATGCTTCTTGACGAGCACGGCGATGACGGTCTGCACATTGAAGCTGAAGGATTTGACTATCCACGTCTTTCTATGTTCGTTCCCGATGCAGCTCTTATCTATGAGCGTTATAAGACATCAGAGGCTGAACTGAAGCTGCATGATATGATCAAGGATACTGTCGAAAAGATCGCTGAACTTGCTCATACAGCAAGACGGACTTCACATCGTCTGATATGATCGACATGGATGAGGTCGAGAGCCTTGTCAAAAATGCTATCGTAATGTAAACAGCATATCAGACCAATAATAGTCCGAAACAGCTTTCGCGGACGGAAATCTGTCGTCAGGCACGAATACTCTGAATGAGTGGTTTGTGCCTGACATTGCAGTTCCGTCCGCGATTTTTTGCTTGATTACCAATTAGTCTCGTCAGTCAGTCTGTGTTTCGGGCTCCCTGCGGGGCTTGAAGCCTGCACCGTAGCTCTCACCGTGACCGCGCTTGAGGAAGCATTTGTCTGTGCCTATCTGTTCAAGCGAGCCGTACCAGTCGGACGGCAGTTTTCCCGTGAAATCAGCACAGCCGCAAAGCACATCCGAGATACCCTTGCCCTCTGAGCCCGGGAGATAGCACATAACGACGCTGTCCCAATCTGTGTAGTTTTTTTCGTCGAGGATAACGTTCCTGCCCGCAACGATGCAGGTAACTGTAGGCTTGCCGAGCTCCTTTGCTTCTTTAATGGCTTTGGCATTTCCCTCAAGTCCCAATGAGCCGCAAAGCCCGAGGTCCTCTGTATCGCCGTTCCACTCGGCATAAGCCTGCTCGCCTACGCAGAGGAGTACCGCATCTGCATCTGATGCCTTTTTGTTATCGGTTATGACCTCGATACCGTAATCATCAGCATATTTCTCAAATGCCTCCAAAATCGTGGTTACTCCGGGGACGTCCTCAGTAGGAGCACCGTTCCACAACATAGTCCAGCCGCCGCACTGCGCCTGTCCGTTGTCAGCGGCAGGACCTGTAACGTATATCTTTGTGCCCTCCTTGAACGGGAGCACTTTATTCTTGTTTTTGAGAAGCACGAGGCTTTCCTCTACCAACTGCTCGGCAACGGCTCTGTATTCGGGCGAGCCTGTGTCAGATTGTTTGGTAGTGATATTCTCACAAAGCGGGTCGTCGAAAAGTCCCGCATCCTTCTTGACCCTGATTATGCGCGTCACAGCGTCGTTGACACGTTCCTCGGCGATATCACCGCTGTCAACGGCGTCCATGATGATACCCTGTGCCTCGTCAAAGCTGTCTGTCTCCATGAGCATGTCTATGCCTGCGTTGACGCTGTTTATGACCTGCTCTGCGTAGGACGGAGCGGAAGTGTTTCCGACTGCACCCCAGTCGCTGACGATGAATCCCTCGAAGCCCATTTCGTTTTTGAGCTTCATGATGTACTCGGCGTTTTCGTGCATCTTTACGCCGTTGAGTGAAGAATGGCTTATCATGATAGTCTGGACACCTGCGTCTATCTGAGCCTGATATACCTTCATAAGCGCATCTATCTCAGAATCCGAGAGCTGAGCATCGCCGCGGTCGATGAGCATATTGACATCACTCTGCTCGCCTGTGCCGTATACTACATTGCCGTCTGCGAAGTAGTGTTTGGTGCAGGCAACAATACCGCCGTCGATGAGTCCCTTTGTGTAGGCGGTGCTGAGCTTTGTAATGGTTTCAAGGTCGGAACCGTAGGATTCATATGTTCTTCCCCAGCGAGGGTCAACCGACTGAGCAACGCAGGGCGAGAAGTTCCAGAGCATATGGCACAGCTTTGCCTCGTCAGCAGTGATAAGTCCTACCTGATAGGCAAGCTCCTCGTCGTTGGCGGCTCCCTGTCCGATATTGTGCGGGAAGATAACAGCATTCATGCAGTAGTTGACGCCGTGAACGTCGTCCTGTCCGTAGATGTAGGGTATACCTGATTTTGACTTTATGGCTGCTTTCTGGAATACGTCAACAGTCTCTCGCCATTCAGCAGCGCCGATGCATTCCGTAGTCGAGAGTATGCTGCCGTAGTCGTTCTTCTTCATGTTTTTTTCAGTGATATTGTAAACGGCAGGCTGTACCATCTGAGCAGCCTTCTGCTCAAGGGTCAACTGAGCGACTATCTCCTCGGGAGACATAGAAGCGTACATCTGATACCTGTAATCGTATTCATTTCCGTTCGCGTCGGTTATTATTTCTGTTGCATTTTCGTCGTCAGAAGAGTTGTCTGAGCAGGCTGTCAGTGCTGTCAGCATGGACAGTGAGAGGATAAATGCTAAAGTTCTTTTCATTGTGTGCTCCTCCTTTCAGGGCGGTGGCAGTGTATGTTTATTTGCGCATATGGTAATGAGTTATAGATATTTCATATTATACCATCTTTTTACAAAATGCAAGTTTTTTCTGTACAGTATTATGAGTGGTGTATCACGGTTCACTTCCGAAAAACAAAGGCAATGCGTTGTACACGAACTCCATGGCAGAATAGTAATCGTGCTGACCGCCCTCTTTCTGATAGAAAACGTAATGGTCAGGTGTGAAGACGTTGCTTCGCGACAGCATTTCCTCTGCCATATCGACCGACTGAGCTTTTAAGTCGTCATTCGTGCCGACACCCTGATAGATGAAATATCCCCGCTTATCAAGGTCATTATCATTTACGAGCTGTTCGATGAGGTCAACGTTTTTCTCGGTCTGAAAATCGCCATATCCGCCGTAATACCAGCACGCTCCGCTCATGGTCAGAAAGTATTCGATATAGTCACAGCTGTGACAGAACATCATCCATGTTGTGACCGAGCCGAGAGAAAATCCCCCGAATGCTCTGTGATGACGGCTTGCTTTCATGTCATCGGACGAGGTGCTTTCGGCATAGGTGTGGAATTGTCCCTCGACCGCAGGCATCAGGTGCTCTTCAAAATCCTTATAGAACACTCTCAGCTCACTGACGGAGCTGTCGTAATCATCCGAGGAGCCTGCGCTGTAAAACGACGGAGAAACAATGAGCGTCGGCTCAATATCGCCTTTTTCTATCATATTGTCGATAAGCTCCCTGAAACTGCCGTGCTCGAAAAAGTCGCCTGCATGACCTCCTCCGCCGTGCATCAGATAGACGATATTATAGCGGTTATCGGTATCATTTCCGTCGTAACCGTATGGCAGATATACATAAGCGGTCTTTGTAATGACGCTTTCATCACGGACATAGTCGCGGCTCTCGTAGTCTATCTTAACGACCTTGCCCTGCTGTTCTGCCGTTTTGAAGTATTCAGCAGGAATGGCAGAAGTCATTCCTGTCTGTTCGAGTTCCCGAACAGTATCTACCTGTGAGCTGACCGCTCCGTGCTGTTCATGACCACAGCCCGTAAGAAAGCACATCAGCACTGTAACTATCAGTGCAGACTTTATCACGACGTTCATCGCATTGTGCTCCTTTCAGCTCCGAGCGAAGCAATCTCATCGTCAGTCAGCTGACGGTACTCTCCTTCACTTAGTGCTGGGTCGAGCGTCAGTCCGCCTATGCTTTCGCGTCGGAGATAGAATATCCTGCATCCGACCGTTTCAAGCATACGCTTTACCTCGTGCTTCTTTCCCTCGTGTACGGTCAGGCAGGCTGAAAAAGTGGGACCTTGCGGATTCCTGAGATACCGCTCCCTGCGATATTCGGGCATGAAGGCTTCAAGCTCAGCTATGCGGTATTGCCGTATCAGTCGGAACTCAGCCGAACGCGCGGTCATTCCCGACATAGACAGTCCGCTTTCAAGCCGTTTTATCTTATCGGCGTCGATGCTCCCGAGAGCATAAAAGAAGTAGGTCTTGGAGACGTGCCTGTTCGGCTGCATTATTCTGAAGTCGAGGTCGCCGTCGTCGGTGAGTATCAGCAGCCCGCAGGTATCCTTGTCGAGCCTGCCGACAGGATGCAGTACAGCCGCAAGCTCAGCAGGGAAGTAGTCCATGACCGTCCTGTGAAGTGCGTCGGAGCGTGCGGTTACGCAGCCCTGCGGCTTGTTGAACATATAGTAAAGCATATATCATTCCCACTTATAAACGTAAGAGATCTTATCATTGCATTCTATGATGCAGTGCATGTGACATCCTCCCACCGCCTAAAGAGGCGGGGGCTTCCTCTCGCCAACTGGCGAGCAGTCGGTTCTCGTTCGATAGTACCCAATGTACTAAGCATAAGCGAGCTAACCCCGTGTGTCCCACGGTTCTGTATTATTGGCTATGCGAGAACTATTCGCATGCCTTCATTCCTTATGTTTATTGCAGCATTTACATCTCTGTCATGATGTGTGCCGCATT
>JAGCYM010000042.1 GCA_017960805.1 Ruminococcus sp. | reverse complement strand
TACAGCAAGAGACGCTCTGTCAATTCAGATGCTAGATGCTTCCATGCTTGATAAACTTCCTGAGAGCTACATGGAAGGATATACGACAACGACTACTACAACCACTACAACTACAACGACAACAACAACTACTACAACTACAGTTGTTATTGCTAATCATCTTTCAATGAAGGACTTTACAGCTAAGGTGGCTTCTACAATAGCTGAGAAGGAGCCGGATTCAGCAAATCAGGCTAAGAACGGTGTTACTTACGGTCAGATCCAGAATAAGACATATTATTCTAATACATGTAAGAGAAATAAGAAGTACAATGTACTCCTGCCTCCTAACTATGATCCAAGCAAGAAGTATCCTGTAATGTACATTCTCCACGGCTACTACGAGAACCCTGACAGAATGCTTACAAAGGGCAATGCGGAAATGCATACACGTGAGATGCTCGGAAATGCTATTGCAGAAGGCGCAGCTAAGGAAATGATCTGTGTATTCCCTGATGTATACTCAAGTGCAACTCAGGATGCTGTTACAGGAATGGATGACAATAACAACAGAGCTTATGACAACTTCATCAATCAGCTCAAGAACGATCTCATGCCTGAGATAGAGAAGAACTACAGTGTTTTGACAGGAAAGGATAACACTGCTATTACAGGCTTCTCAATGGGTGGACGTGAGTCCCTTCTCATAGGTATGCAGATGTCTGATCAGATCGGCTACATCGGTGCTATCTGCCCAGCTCCTGGTGTTACAGGCGCATTCAAGTGGGATAGCAGTAATGAACCATACTTCCTGATGATAACTGGCGGAAGCAACGACCAGACTGTTGGTGACAATCCGAAGAACTATCACAATAACTTCGAAAAGAACGGCGTACCTCATGTATGGCACTATGTTAACGGTGGATATCATGGTGATAACTGTATCAGAGCTCACCTCTATAATTTATTCCGTATAGCATTCCAGAACTAACATACAGTAATACTTCCTTTCAGTTCAATAAAAAATACGGTTGCTGAGATGACCTCTCGGCAGCCGTATTTTTGTTTTGGTTGAAAGTTTGATAGTATATATAGTGAGGAGGACTGTCGGAATTCAGTCCTCCTCATTTGCTTGAACAGATATTATTTTTTTGAGTCATGAAGTTCCCAAAGTAGAAAATCACGTAATTCAAGAGGCTTTCCATAATAGTATCCCTGAAAGCTCTGAATATTGAACTGCTGAAGAATATCGCGCATTTCAGCAGTTTCTATTCCTTCGACGCAGACTTTTGCGCCAAAAGTAGTTGCGATTCCAGCGAAGGATTTTACGAGTTCACGTTCCTTTTCGTCTTCTTCGATTTTTAGTACAAAGCTGCGGTCAATTTTAATGGTATCAAATGGAAGATTCTTAACAAGGCCAACAGATGAGAATCCTGTTCCGAAGTCATCTAGCGCAATCTGTATTCCGTGTCCACGAAGATTGACAATAACATTCTTCAATAGGTACATGTCAAGTAAACGGCATCTTTCAGTGATTTCCATACATAGGTGATCAGGTGGGAATCCTTCTTCCTTCAGCGTACGTAAAACCATATCTACAAAGTCAAGTTTTTCAAGCTGAGTGTAGGAGAGGTTGACATTGATCATGAAATCAGGATGTTCCTCCATAATAAGTTTTGCGCCGTTAATAGCAGTTCTAAGTATCCATTGTCCGAGATCACAGAAAAGGGGATCTTTTTCAAGAATGGGAATGAACTGGTCTGGTGGCACCATGCCGAATTCTTCACTTTTCCATCTTAGGAGGGCTTCGGCACCAATTAGTTGTTCGGTTTCAGCATCGACAACAGGCTGATACATTAAATAGAAGCCCCTGTAGTTCTGCATTATGGACACGCGAATCTCATGCAGCTTTTCAAGACGGTGACGATTATTATCATTGAGGTCATCGTAAAATTCAACAAGTTCTCCCTGTCTTCTGAGCTTTGATTCACTGTAGGCAAAATTGAGACAAGCGTAAACAGTCTGATGATCAATTTCGTAATTGTCAACGTTCATCATACCAGCGCTCAGGTCCAGGATTACCTGTCTGTTGTTGATATTAAAGCCCTTACGGAAATGATTCCTTAGGTCTTCGTAATTATCGTATATTTCTTCGACAGTCTGTGTTTTGGTGAGAATGGCGAATTTGGTACCGTCGAGTCTGTAAGCATTTCCATTGTATCCAACGTGTTCAAAGAGATATCTTGCGAATTTCTGTAAGACCAGGTTCCCGAACTGGTATCCGTATACTTCGTTTATCTCAGAAAACTTATTGATAACAATCATGCAGACTCTTACTTTCGAGTGCTTGATCATATTTGATTGTAGATCGTCAAAGAAACCATACTGATTCCTTAATCCGGTCAGTGTATCAATATGGCCCTGAATACCATGGTTCCTTATTATGCCACCGAAAAATTCTGGCTTTCCGCTGCCATCTCGGAGAACAATGCCTCGACAAGTGCATACATCATAATCGCCATTACGTTTAAGGGCTCGGTATTGCAAGTCGTGACCTGAGGCGTTTCCGGTGAAAATGTCATTAATTCCAGTACGATATGCTTTTCTGTCATCAGGATGAATATGTTCTTCCCAGATACTTCCTGCTTCATACATGTATTCAGAAGGGAGATCGAAGCAGTCAACAGCAGCTTTAGACCATTTGGATAGATCATATTTCATATTACAGAGGAAAACATATGCTCCTTCAGATACGATTTCAAAAGCTTCAAACAGTGTATCAAGCCTATGTTTTTCCTCTTCTGGAATCTTTACCCTTTTTTCGTCTATCAGATAGTAACCTGATTTAAGGTGGTTCTTGTCCTCGTACATCATTGTGTCTGCACGATTTAAAACATCAGCGAATTTTCTATCTTTCATCGGTTCATAAACAGAGATTCCTGATGCTACGATTGGTCCGTCATTTTTGTTTAGATTATCATGAACCTGATCACGAAGTCTTGCAAAAAGGGCTTCTTTATTGTGGTAGTCATCACTTCCAAGGAAGGCGACAAATTCATCACCGCCAATTCGAAAAATGGGGCTATGTGAGAAAACATTGCAAATCAGACGGCATGCCGAACGTATTAATTCGTCTCCTGCTTTGTGACCTAGTGTGTCGTTAGTCATTTTTAGTCCGTTTATATCACATAGTACAAGTGCGAATGGCATATAGCTCGAACCATTGGACATATTCTGCTGAACTGAATTTTCAAGTTCGTGGAAAGCGTTCCTGTTTTTGACACCAGTTAATTCGTCGCGGCGAGCCATTTCGTTGGCGTGACTGAGCGCGGCACCTTGCTCGCGTTCTTTTCTGATTTCTTCATCAGTGTTTTCAACGCCAACAATCAGATGAATACTATCGCTTGCCCAGATTACATTCATTCTTGCGTGCTGGATAATTCCTCTGACCAGAAGACGGTAATCTAAAACGATCTGTTTTTTCGTTTCAAGAGCGCTTATAATGTAGTCTTTATCCATTGTGGAAAGAACACGATCCTTATCTTCAGGATGAAGAAGAAGGCTGCCATTCTTGATTATATCACTAAAAAAGTCTTTTCCTTCTTCATTAAGCTTTAACTGCTGGTAAATACCATTGAATTTTAATCCGCTGTATGATGAATCTCTGCTGTCAATGTAGTAAATGAGTTCATAGTGCAATGCGAGACTTTCTGTTATCTGATTATATATTAAACGTTGTTTCTCGTATTTTTCTGATTCGTTTTTCATTTGTATTTCGTTATCAATATTGATAACACCTAGAATAAAGTAGTCGCTGTCATTATCGAGTCCGCGTATAAGTCTAAGTTTATGATATACAGGTTTATCGTCTATCATAAGACGGTAGATGATGCTCTGCATAGTGCCCTTTTTCATGTCAGATATGAGTTTTTCCTTCTTCATATCTTCGATAAATATATGTTTGTCCTCTTCATACACGACATTTTCAGCATCACGGACAAGGTCTTCAAAAAAATTCTTTCCGCTTGGCTGGAGCTTCAGAGAGTGAAATTCAGAATCATTGGAGTACCACTGATATTCGTTTGTTACAGCATTTACATAGTAAACACTGGTATAGTCTATAAGTAATGCTTCTGATATTTTGTTAAATACTTCGATTTTTTGTTCCATAGATACACCTCCAACCATTATAGTGCTCATACATTGATTATACAGTTTTTTTAGTATTTTGTCAACATTTGGCGGAGTTTTATTAATAATCATCAAAAATAAGAGGCGTATCAATAATCGTACTAGGGTTTTGCTAAAAAATTAGAGGGATACTGAAAAACAGATCCCTCCAAGAATTTGTAATTATAGTGCGTTAGTCATTCCTGTGATTATATGCATAAATTGATGGAATGATTACTGACAAAGCAGGCATTATCAGAAGAATAGCGACATATGGAACAAAGGTGGTAATACCGCAGAGTTTAAGTGCGAATGTTGCAGCTATTATCAAAAGTCCAAGTATCACATAGAGCTTTCCACTGAATCTGTGAGTCTTGTCCCAGCACTTTTCATTTTTAAGAGTCCATGGCAGTTTAATGCCAAGTGTTTTGTTCTGTCTGACAGTAGGGAGATAGTTCCCGATTACTACAAGCATTAATCCGGTTATGAGCGGGATGAGAAAATCAAAATTGTTTGATAGTTTTTCGCCGACTGTAATGTTACTCTTCATTGAAAAGAGCACAAACCAGCATACAGCAATAAGCATTATATCAATGAATGAGAGAAAGATTGTAAGCGGTTTTGCATTCTTTTCTGCATTTTTGCCTTTGCCTTCAAAAAGAAGGCAAATTGGGAATACAATAGCTATTAATACCGGTGCTATTAATCCATTCCACTTTGAGCCTACTCTGTCACATACCAATGAAGCATTGAAATGAACCGGAACTGTATCCGGAAGTGTTAAAACAAAAATGACTGCAGCTATTAAATTTACTATTCCAATAGCGATTAATACAGTTGAGAGTTTCTTTAATGTATTATTTTTCATACTTTTCTCCTTTCATGCCGAATGCTTCAGCAACTCCTTTAAGGAAGTCCTGAAATACAGTGGTATTTAATCTGTATGTTATTGTCTGTTTTTCCTTTTCTGAGGTGATAAGACCGGCTTCTCGAAGTATTTTCAAATGATGTGATACGGTTGCATTAGATATCTCAAATTTATCTGATATTTCTCCTGCGGTCATGTCTCCGCTCTGGAGCATTGTAAGGATGGCACGTCTTGTCGGATCAGCCATAGCATTCCAAACGTCTTTCACAAAGGACACCTCCTATATTTAGATGGATGTCTAAATATATTATTAAATAATAGACGGTATTTTGATATCCGTCTAAATATATATTATCATATTTTTCAGCAGTTGTCAAGATGTCTTTTGGCACAAGTCAAAATATATGTGGAATACTGTATTATAGGACGAAAAAGTGTGCCTATGTGATGAGCTAAAATTATTTGTGGCTATTCTTAGCAAATCAATAGATAATGATATCAATACTAATGAGTTAGTTTTTTGAGTGAATTCCGGAATTACAGATAGTATATACAATTAGTAAATTATCAAATTGTTCTCCATACAGTATAGTTCTGTATGCTATTTTGTCTGGGGACAATGTGATATTTTTGTGAAAAGCGACAAAAAACGCTGTGGGATTGCAATTACCTGATTTTTCCGCTTGATTTTTTAGAAATGTCGCAGTATAATGTTATCGTACACCTTTTATGTACGTATAAATTGAAAATTGATAAAAATAATGAATAATTGGCATAATTACGAGAGGGAATATAAGAAGTATTTTTTCAGAACACAGACATTAAATACGATTTAGAAATATAGAATCTTTATAATGCGAGCGTAATATGATCTGCTTTTTAAAGATGCTTCTTACGAATCATACGTGTTAACAACTTGACTTGAAACTTTGTAAGTATCGGAGGGTGGAACGATGCAAGCAACAGATGTAAGTGTAATCAACAATTATTCAGAAGGAGAAGTAATAAAGGACATGTTTGAAATTAAAAGAGCAAACGAAATCCTTCTCTCTGAAAATGATGTAACTCAGGACGTTCTTGATAAACTTGAAAAAGGCGAGGATCCTAAACCTACGATTCCAGGTAAATCAGGAGTAACGGAATATCCGATTCTTAAATTTGATGATCGGGCATTGACTCTTTTACATATGGGAGTTTCCAATACACTCAAGCATACCCAGATCAAGCCAAAGGGCGGAAAGGGCTTTGAGTTTGTTAAGCGTGCGTTTGATATTGTGGCATCGGCAGGAGCTCTGTCTGTTCTAGCGTTGCCTATCGGAGTAGTTGCGCTTATTATATACTTGGACGATAAGGGAAATCCGTTTTTTTCACAGGTTAGACTTACAAAGGACGGAAAGCCATTTAAGATGTACAAGCTTCGCTCAATGTGCATAGATGCTGAGGCAAGGTTTGCTGAGGTTCAGAAGGAAAATCAGTCTGACGGACTTGCATTCAAGAGCGATGATGATCCAAGAGTTACTAGAATAGGTAAGTTTATTCGTAAAACTTCCATAGATGAGCTTCCACAGTTCTATAATGTTTTGAGAGGTGACATGTCCATTATCGGACCCAGACCACCTCTTCCGAGAGAAGTTGTACTCTATACTCCTGATCAGATGGACAGGCTTCTTGTAAAAGGCGGTCTATCATGTATATGCCAGACAGAAGGACGCAGTGATATGGAGTTTGATAAGTGGGTTGAAGGCGATGTTCGTTACATAAAGACCCGCAGTGCTGGGCTTGACCTTAAGCTTATGTTTAAGACTGCTGCTGCAGTTATTCTCCGTAAGGGCGCAAAGTAAATATGATTCGGCACCTTTTGTGGGTGCCGTTTTTGTTTGTGTAATTCATAAAGCTTGAAGTTTCTGTGAAATCTCTTGAAAAAAAGCTTTGGACGTTGTATAATTGAGATATAGGCTCTTGAAGTGGTAGGTAAACTATAATAATAAATTGATTATGAATGAAATTAAAGGAGAAATTGCATGGAAAATAACAGAATAATTGCTATCGCATGTGCTGTAATTGCGCTTATTTTGGTCATCATAGCTGGTAAAAGTTGTGCGGAGGATATATCAAAGGCTAATAAAGTAAACAAATCGATTAAGTCCACGAATACTTATACATCTTATGCAGATGACAAAACAAATTCACCTCAAAATTCTTCTCCTGCTGAGAATTCTGACAGTGCAACACAGAAAAATAGTGATGTTGAGTACGACTTGTTTGGTAATGTGATTACTACTGAACCAGAATCATTAATTGAAGATAAGTCAGAAAGTCCAACAGAAAATGTTACTATAGAAACGGATGCATTTGGTGAGACTATTACTGATTCCGATGAAATTGATATAGATGACTTTGATATTCAGCCATCTACTGCACCTCCAGTCATAAGTGGCTACAATCATGGTGAATATGATGAAGAAGGGAATACGATTCCTGAAAAGCCTACTCTTCCACCAGATTTTACTCTTATCGTTCAATAATACTTAATATAACAAAAACTCGGGTGAAAGACCCGAGTTTTTGTTTAGCTAATAAGTTCTTTTCGCATTAGGCAAAGATCAAACATATCTATTCTATTGTCCTTACATAGATCTCCATTTTTCCATTCAGAGAGAGTGCCGTGTCCGAGGATGAATTGTTGTGTTACTACAAGGTCAGCAACTGAGAATGTTCCATCGCCGTTAACATCTCCTTTAACAGTTTCCTTACCGCTTATTTCATCCGATGCAAGAGCACACTTATAAATCCTGATATTATCAATACTTCCTTTGAAATTGCTATCATCTGGATAGAATGATTTTCCAATATAGGATAGTGTACTACTACCCATGTCGGCAAGCTGTCCGTGAGTTTCCGTTGTATGAAGCACTTCTTTTCCATCTATGAAGACTTTTGTATCTGCTCCGCTTATTATAAGAGTATAGTTATGCCATTGAGAACCATCGATGTTATATTTTAATTCAGTTTCATCACGCCATGAATCTGTTGTTGCTGCAAATCTGAAGAGGTTTTCAGCAACCCGGAAGAATATGTATTTTTCTTTGTCCTTGCCTGCTGAAAAAGTGAAGAAATCCCCGGTCGATTCGGATTTGATGTCCATACTTATTGTGTAATCATATGTTGTGTCTAGCATACCCGCTGGGAAGACTCCATAAGTATCGTCAGAACCATCCAGATAAAGAACATTGCCTTTTTCGGGATCCTGCCGTATGGTTGCTCCGCCGTTTAGTTCAAGCTGCTCCGTTCCGCTTTCAAAGTCGATATCGATGTATGGTTCGTGTTTTTCGGATTTTTCAACTGGGATTCCAAATACCTTTATCTCATACACTGTTGGGTTATACCAGTTATTGTTCGGGTTGTTCTGCAGAGTCGCATTCCATACTACAAGGCGAACATATCTGGCCTTACCAGAGAGCATATCACTGTTGAAGCCGTATGTCTTGCTGACTGTTTCATCATTCTTGTCGGTATGATCAAGCAGCTTTGTCCAGTTAGTTCCATCAGTGCTTCCCTCAACTGTGTAGGTATAGTAGCCCTCTGATCCTTTACATATGTACCATGAGGTCTGTATATTTGATACCTCACATATTTCTTCGAGATCCACCTGTAAGTAGAAAGGCCATTTTTTGTAGTCACCAATTGCAGTAAATGAACTCTGATAAGAACCATCAAATGCTTTTGCGGGTGAGTTGCTTGTTTTTGCGGCCAGTGAGGATGAGGCTGGTTTATCCTGAGAAAGAAGTTTACCTTGCTGAACAGGATAGAGATCACCTGTCGATGTATTGTATTTGAAGTATGGATAGTAGTCATAGAATGCAAAACCGTTATCGAAGTATAGAGGACATAGAGTTGTTCCGCTTGTTGATGAAGCTCTCAGCCAACGATATGCGTGCATCAGGTAATTCCTGTCCTGCATGTTTACTATCCATCCTGACTGTGATGAGAATGTTGATGTGTTGCCGATGCTGCGCAGTTCGCTCCATTCCCCATAAAGATCAGTTGTAACACTGTAAGCTCCGCTGCTAGGATACCAGCCTGCAGCCTGAGAAGTGAACAGGAAATAGTATCCGTCTTTCTTAATAAGGTTAGGAAATTCTCTGTACTGGTCTTCAAAGAGCGTCTGCACAACTTCAGTAACATCACTGTAGTCATCATTCATCCGGAATATATACATTGTAGCGTTAGCGCCCTGACCTTCTTTGTTAGCTGCGGCGATGAGGTAACCTGTTCCGTCATCATCAAAGAATATTGCCATATCACGCACCTGTATCCCGAGTGGATTATATACATGATGAACTGTGAACTGACCACCCGGAGTTCCTGTTATAACGAGTGCTTTTCCGTCACTGTAACCGCTTGGCTTTTCCCAGTGAGCCCATACGACTACTTTGTTCTTTTCCGGGATATAGTCGATATGTACTGATTCTATCTTGCAGCTTTCGAGAGCGGAATTCTGATTGCTGTCGGCAACATTCTTTGCGTTTCCGAAGTGTTTTCCGTCTGTTGAAGTTGTTTCCTCAAGATATATATCGTCTTTGCCTGAATGCTTTTTCAGAGAGTAATTAAAATAGGTGTTTCCGACTTTGTATCCGCTTGTTTCATAGACAAGACTGCTGCCCTTCTGGTTGTCATAAGTACTGAGCCCAGAGGGAAGTACACATGGAGTCAATGATTTTACAGATGAGAAACTATCCTTTCCTTTTGATGTGACTTTAAGCTGATAATAGTATGTATTACCGGTTTTCATGTCATCATCTTCAAATGAGGTCCCGGTCCCTTCATATATCGGAACAAAACCGTTATCAGGAGATATTGAACGGAATAGTGTGTATTTTTCAGCTGACAGAGTTGTGGCCCATTGAAGTTCGGCGTGTTCTGCATTCGTTTCATCTGATACACAGAACAGATTTCCGACAAGTCCGATCTCATCAGATACATCGGCTACCGGTGCTTCAGCAAGAGCAGTGCAGTCCTTTTCGAAAGCTGGCATGGAAAGCATTAAAGCTGCACTGCAGATAACAGCAGCTAAGGGTCTGATTATTCTTAAACTTAACATTGATTCACTCCTTATTCTTTATATTTTTCTGTCAAGCATATTATAGCATGGCAGCTGATCAATTGCAATGATCATTATAAGAAAAAAGAACCGCCGTATGAGCTTTATTAATTTCTCATACGGCGGTTTGATGATGTTTCAGATTATTATGCTCACAATTAGTACTGTGAGATGATCAACTGATCAATCCTTTCATTCGGTCTTTTCCTGCGGTGAATCTGTCAAGGCACGCAAGAACACCAGGAAGAATGATCAATATCATTATAATAGTACTTGCTGCGCCGATTGAGATCGTCTGGCAGATCTGTTCAATAGTAGGTTCACCATAGCACTGACCAAGAATAGCTGTAACCGTTACAATGATAAGTCCTGATGTCAGAATAGTATTTATTGAGCCTTTATATGCCATTTTTAGTGCCTCAGTACGACCAGCGATCTTACGTGCTTCACGATAGTAATTGCTGAACAGGATTCCGTAGTCTATTGTTGAGCCCATAAGAATGCACTGAACTATCATCAGAGCGAGATAGTGGATGCTGTACCCCTGGAATCCTATGACTGTTACCGTGATATAAACACCACACTGAACCATAAGAACAAGTATTACAGGTACTGCGACTGATCTGAAAGTAAGGAGAACTACTAGGAAAATTGCGACTGCAGTCAGAATTGTGATGAGAAAGTACTCTTTTCCAAAAGTCTGGCTCATTTCGTAATTCATTGCTGAAGAACCAATAAGATGATATTCACCTTTGAGTGAACTGCATTCTGCATTTATGCTTTCATAAAACTCCCTCGTTTCTTCACCTTCTTCAGGAACAGTGACAGAGAGAATCAGACGGGAATAGTTTCTGCCTTTCAACTGGTTGACGCCGTCTTTCAGATCAGCGGCGTTTTTCTGGATATCCTCTATAGTTTCATCGTCAAGCAAAGCTGTGAATGACTGATCGTAGATAAGTGTATCATTCAGATAATTCATAAGCTGTTCGATCGACATTGTCTGTTCTTTATCCGGTGATACATTCGCGTCATGGTAAAGATACAGCAGCTCGAGTGAATTTGAGTCCACATCTTCAGCCAGGCCTTTAAATAGCGTAGTCATTTCCTTGCTTGTATATTCTTTATCAGACAAAACAGCATTAATAATTATATTTGCATTCTGAAGTTTTTGGAGGTCAGCGCTTTCAAATCTGTCTGACATACCAGGATCACTGAGAACATCATTTGAAAGGAAGGTTATGAATTCCGCAGTAGACAGCTTCCAGCTGTCAGTGTCACCCTTTTTGTATGTGTACAGCAGAGAAAGCTGCTGAGCTTTATCCGCTTTTATTCCGGTCAGTTCTACAAGGCGGTTTTCATCAAGCTTTTCCTCCGCAATAGCTGAGTCAGAAATCTTCTTGAGCAGATCAATCTTAGAAAGCACCTCAGAATTAGCCATTGATGAAAGATCCTTCTTATTCTTGCTCATGAATGAAATGATGTTTTCAAGAGAGAGTACCCATTTCGAATTTTTGGATTCTTTGAGTGTATAGAGAAGCTTCATGGTATCAGAATCCATGTCGAATAGTGAGGCTGCGTCATCGTAGCGAAGACCTCTGTTGCTGAGTGCGAGATCCATTATATTTTTGAGCATGCTGATTTTTTCAATAGTAGATGAATCTACCTTTGCTGCTATGGCAGGATTATCCAAAGCATCTGACTGAAGATAATCAACAAATTCATAGAGTGACATCGTTCTGTCATCAGTTCCATAATAAAGTGCGAAAACTAATTCAGCCTGACTTTCATCCATACCGAACATCTGTGCAAATTCATAAGAATGATATACTGCTCCCGATGAGGCAGCATCGCATAGTCGTCTTATCATCCTAAGATTTGAAGTGGTTTCAGAATCAAAGTATGATGAGTAATCAGAGCTGGGCAGAATATCGTCCACAAGGAAATCGACAAAGTCGGTCAGAGGCATTGATTTTACAGTCCGTCCGGTTTGTGCTGAATATTCTGATAGGATTTTTGTGACAAAGCTCTCATCTATTTGGAGGCACCATGCAAGTGAGGATGAATACATTGCATTACCTGATGAGGCACTTCCGACAATCTGATTCAGAGTGCTGATCCTAGAACGGGTAGCGCTGTCAAATCCTGCTCCGTATGTGGAATCACGCATCATATTTGACAGATATGAAGTAAAGTCACTCATGGACAGTGTTGATATATCATAATCCCAAATGCTGGTGTCCATGCGGATGAGTTGCTGTACTGATGTTGCGTTCATGTCAAGATATTCCGCGATTTCATCAGCATCCAGCTGAGTTCTTATCTGATTTCTGTCTGTGAAATCAGATAGCTGTTTTATCCTATCCGCTGCATCGCCCTTGAAATATGATGAGAAATTTTTGTCTGAGGCAACATCGTTCTTTAAGAAAGTTGTGAGTTCCTGAATAGTCATCGTTTTAGGCTGATATCCATTCTGTTTCGCATAATAGTAGACGAAAAGAAGTTTTGCCTCATCTTCCTTTATATTCAGTTTTTCTGCTATCTGCTTTGCCGAGTAATTCTTCTGCAGCGAAGCCTTGTCAGCAAAATTCTGAAGAAGTTTCATCTGAGACAGAGTTGCTGCATCGAACATATCCGAATAATTCTCATCCTCGGCCAGATCATTGATGACAAAATCGACGAATTCGCCGACGGTCATGCTTTTAGTTTCTGCTCCTTCATTTCTGACGAAATAGTACAGGAACAGCTGCTCACAGTCAGACTGCTTTATTTCGAAGAACTCTGAGAGTTCCGTAGCATTCATCGGCTTCTGAAGTACTGATGAATCAGAAAGCTTCTTGATCATTTCTCCGTTATCTGCCATATCTTTGCCGATATA
Source organism: Ruminococcus sp. (assembly GCA_017960805.1). Classification (GTDB taxonomy): domain Bacteria; phylum Bacillota; class Clostridia; order Oscillospirales; family Ruminococcaceae; genus Ruminococcus. The sequence goes on along the minus strand of JAGCYM010000042.1, from coordinate 11,611 downwards.
TTTCTTGAAAGAACGGTTCTGCAGAACATCATCTGCGATAAAGGAAAGGAAATCACCAGCCTTGATCTTGCCGGTTTCGCCGCCGTAGTATTTATAATACAGCATATTGAAAAGCTTTTCATCAGCGTCAATGATTTTGCCGCCTTCGAGGCTCTGGGAAAGGTCGTCGATTGCATTGACCATATCAGCTGCGTTATTCTGCTTAGCGATAGTATTTGTATAGTTTACAGCGCTTGCGACATTATTTCTTGTTTTTAGTCTTTCTGCAATTACTGTGATTTGATCGTCATCCTGATTATCATAAAGGAGGACGACGTTGCTCTTTGTCGGGAATATTTCAGCTATCGTGTCTTCACCGCCCATGTAATAGCTGATGTTAGTGTTTCTCTGGAGTACAAAGGATCCAATGAATAATGCTACAAAGAAGATGGTCAGTGTTATTCGGAGATTGTTGCAGGCGTTTGCCAGTCCTCCTGTAGGGATACGAAGATAACGTTTTGATGTTTTTTCAATAAGGTCTGAGAAGAGAATTAGCAGTCCGGGTAATATGAGGAATACACAAACTACACTAAGGAATACGCCCTTTGCAAGAACGACACCCATATCAAATCCGATTTTGAAGCTCATGAATACCATTGCAAGAAGACCGACAACTGTTGTCAGTGAACTGCTTGAAATGGATGAGAATGCGCCGACGATAGCGTCTTTCATTGCGTCCTTTTTTTCGGATCCTTTTGCGAGCTCCTGACGATAGCGGTTTGCAAGGATAATGGAATAATCCATTGAGAGGATAAGCTGGAGTATTGCGGCAACCGAGAGAGTCTTTTCAGAGATCTCTCCAAGGAAAATGTTGGTGCCAAGATTGACTGTGATAGCGATTCCGATAGTGAACAGAAACAGAAACGGTTCGGTCCAAGACGCACTCATTATTATCAGTATGGCTGTCAGAATAGCTACCGCTGTGATAATTACCCATATAGGAAGACCAGGACCATCAGTACTGTCATTCTTGAACTGCATATCATCTTGTGAAAAATCTTTTTTTAGTGTTTTCTCGATTGAGAGTTCTTCAGAAGTGCCGTAGTCGTATTGTGTGTGGATGAGGAATTTTGAGTATTCTCCGCGGTTATATTCCTTATCTTCAGACTTGTAATCTACAGAATCAACATATTTGATCTCTGATAGTTTTTCCTGCATCTTTAATTTCCCAAGATAGGTAAGATTCCGGAACATGACACGGATCGTGTAATCCTCCTCAGCGTTCGGAAATTCATCTTCCATGATATCCATACCCTTTTTCATGGATGATTTATCCGGAAGATATTTTGTCATGTCTGAATTTATTCCGACCATAGGAATGAGGGCTCCGCATACACCTGCCAGTATAAGGACGATTATAAGTATGAGGACCCTTTTTTCAACAATAAAACTTGCAAGTTTCTTCATATTTTACCACTCCCGGAAATTCCAGTTTTTTACAAGTTTACTATATCACAAATCACGGTTTAAGTCAATAAAAAATCAGCCATATTTTGAATATGACTGATTTTTTGAATATGTATTTTCCAAAATAGTTTTTTCACTTAACGAGTTCTTTCCTCATTGCACAAAGATCGAAAGTATCAAGTTTATTATCTCCGCAAAGATCAGCCGCTTTCCAGTTCTTGAGCTTGGTATCAGGAACTCCCAGGAGCCATTTCTGAAGAAGAACAGCATCAGCGATCTCGAATTTTCCATCCGCGTTAACGTCTCCTCGGATCGTCTTATGTTCGCCGAAACTTGCAGTAATGGACATTGCTTCCCTGAGAGTTACAGTAACTGTTGTATCAGTGCCGGAAATATCACCGCTCCATCCAGTAAAATCAGCTCCGTCAGCCGGAACTGCAGTCAGTGTGACAGGGCAGTCGGCTAAGTACTCGCCGATCCATCCGTTTGAAGCGTCCGGAGTAATTGAATTTATGCGGACACTTCCGTTACCGGTCGTCTTCAGTGAAACAGTATACATTGAGGATGATAATCCGAGATAATTGCGCATATCCTCAAGAGTATATTTCTTTCTTTCACGGAAGAATGTCTGTATTTGAGGAAGAGTCTTTGTTTTGTACTGTTCACGGTTATAACTCAGGTTACTTTCCTTTGAACCGCCAAAGAATCCCCACCAGCGTACTGTCGTCTGTGCCAGAGGTTCTGTATATTCTTTGCTGTAAACTTCTATCATTTTCTCAGCTTTTTCAGGTGTGAGTATTTCGTTTGCGTAGTCGCAGTAAACATTCGCAAATCTGTCACGGAAGTTTTTATTCTTGAGCAGTTTCAGGAAAAGATTGGTAGGAGCGAGTTTTTCTGTTCTGTCTATATTTTCCATATGACGGAAGCTGTCATATGCGTAGCCTTCAACACCGCCGAAATCCGCATAGGTCTTGCCCATTGTATAATCATAGTCGAATGAGATGAAACGCCATTTTCCGTCACTGTATGGGTTACCTTCTATGACTTCACCTGTGTTTCTCCACATGCCGCAGTTGCGGTTTGGCCAGTCATATGTTCCGAGGTATAGACCTGCTGCGTAGTGATCTATCAGGCTGTCGATATCTATGAAGTCACAGACAGCTTTATAATTGGCGTCATTTGTAAGATCAAGATTTGAGTATCTGTTGCAGAATCCAACGAAACTGTCATATTCTTCCTGTGGACCTTCTTCAAGCTCGTTGTTCTTGATCATCGCAACATCTTTTTTGTCGATTCCGTAATTTGTTTCTATGAAGTAATCAGAGAGCTTTTCGATCATTTCATAAAGCCCCCAGTACTCACCATTTAGGAAGACTGCACATTTCTGCATATCCTGGGTAGTGAGACTGTCTCTGTCAGCAACAAGCTTCTGTGCAAAGCCGTCACGCAGACGTCCTTCTTCGCCGACTGCTCTCAGAGAAATTGAGTCATATTTGTCTATGAGATTGCCTGCCCAGTCATAGTTTCCTGGTATGACTGGGTATTCAAGTTTTGAAGCACCGTAGTCACTTCTTGCGTACAGGTGGAAGCTCTTCTGAGAAGTATTACGAGTTGAAGCGCCTTTTATACGAATGCCCATATTCTGTTCAGCAACATTCTTACCATCACTGAAAATGGTTATAGTTGCTTCGCGTTCCCATTCTTTTCCGTGTGAGAAGAAATTGCATATATTGTCAGTATCCCATACGCTCTTTCTAGGATCATATGAAGAACTGTTTTTCCACTTTAAATACTGATTTCCGGTTACATAAATTCCCTTTTCAGCATCAAAGAGATTGTCAGGATCAGTAACGAGAGATACCACTGTAATATCCTTGTACTGAGAGAGTGAGCCGCTTGTAATAAAGTATGTCTGGCTGATTACTCTGCTGAATGTGCCGTCTGAATTCTTTGCTGCTGCACGGACAACAGTTGCCTTGTCAACGTTGAAAGGCGGCTTTTTATATCCTGTTCCTCTGGATATTGAGGTAGCGGAATTGTCGTCCTCAGAATAAGCACTGTAGATATTAGGTTCGTTAGTACGGTCGGTCACGGTGATAGCCGAAGAATAAACCTGCGCGGTCGAAGATGTCAGCGGATCGCTTCCGTCGGTTGTATAATATATCTTGTCATTTGCACTTGCTGAAAGTGTGAGCGCAAAGTCTGCTCCGTAGAAACCTGACGGTGATGAGAACTTAGGTGCGGAAACCGCTACAGCGTTTGCTTTTGACGGAGTCGGAGACATTATTTCAAATGTATCGCTTCCGTCCGGTGTTCTGCCGTAGCTTACATCAGTTCCAAGTGTAGGGAAATCTACCTGCTGAAGAACCCTTCCGTCGGGAGATGAAAGAATCAGAGTATCTCCGTTCTTGCTGATAGCAAAGCCAGTATGGAACTCTGATGCGGTTGACTGCTGTTTTGAAGCAAATACTACCATATGTCCTTTTGCTTCAATAGTTGTTCCGCTGGGGAAAGTGAATTTCAGCGGATCATCAGTTTTGTCAGATAGTCCGTAACCCGACAGGTCAACTGATGTACTGCCTGCATTGTACAGTTCTATCCAGTCGGAATAGACACCATAGCTGTCGGCAAGGCAGTGCTTGTTCTGTGAGCAGACCTCGTTGATAAATACGGCCGGCTCGGCAGCGCAGACGGTTCTGAGTGAGTCTGACGGCATAGCAGCAGCCATCAGGGCACACGAAAGAATCGCTGCGGTAAATCTTGGTCTTTGTTTCACAATGAACCCCTCTCTTTCAAAAGTGAAATTAGATTTTTACCGAGTGTTTTGGATAAGCTAATTATACTTGAAAATAGAGGCGATTGTCAAGGAAAAATATGAGTGGTTTCCTGCAGATCCGAGGGCGCATAGAACATTGTTCTTGTTTTTGTATAGGCCATATGGTATAATGAGTATACTTGAAGGAGGAAGTAAAGTGACTCTACAACAACTGAAATATATTATAATGATTGCAGAGACTGGTTCTATAACTATGGCTGCAGAACGGCTGTTCATTGCGCAGCCGAGTCTGTCAAAATCAGTCTCGGAACTCGAAAAGGAAATGGGCATAACCATATTCAACCGCAGCAACAGGGGAGTCTATCTTTCTGAAGAAGGAACCAGGTTTCTGTCATATGCGAGACAGATCGTTGAACAGGCAGAAATACTTGAGAGCGAATACAAGTCGGCTCCGCCGCCAAACAGAGCGTTTTCCGTTTCATCACAGCATTATGCTTTTGTTGTAAATGCCTTCGTTGAATTAGTCAGGGAATACGGCAGAGAAAGGTATGAATTCACACTGCGTGAACTGAAGACTGCTGAAATAATAGAAGATGTCCGTACTCATAGAAGTGATATCGGAGTAATATTCCTCAGTCATTTCAATCGTGAGGTTATCAGTCATATTCTTCAGAATGAGGAACTGAAGTTTGAAACACTTTTTACTGCTAAGCCACATGTTTTTGTAAGCAAGAGCAATCCGCTGGTAAGAAGAAAAAAGGTGACTCTTGATGACCTGAAAGCGTTTCCGCGCCTGACATACGATCAGGGAGTCAAAAACTCGTTCTATTTTGCTGAAGAGCTGCATATAACAGCGGACAGTCCGAAGAATATCACAGTATCTGACCGTGCGACGCTTTTCAATCTGCTTATTGGTCTGAACGGTTATACGATCTCATCAGGTATCCTCAGTGAGGACCTGAACGGAAGCAATATTGTCTCAATTCCCCTTGAGAGTGATGAGGAGATGGAAATCGGCTATATTGTTACAACTGACAGGCCTCTCAATGATATATCTCGCAGGTATCTGGAGCATCTGAGGCATTATATCGCTAATTATTCAGTTTGACATAGCTTTTAGCTATGGCGCTGCATCTCTTTTTGATATTAACACATTTCTGGGCACTGTGGTATAATGAATCCATAACATTCAAACCGGAGGAAGAATTAATGGAAACTACAGTGATCGGATACCCAAGAATCGGAAATCTTCGCGAACTGAAATTTGCAAGCGAGAAATACTTCCGTAATGAAATAAGTGCTGCTGAACTTGAAAAAACAGCCAGAGAAATACGTGCTTACAACCTGGAACTACAGAAGAAGAGCGGACTGGATATAATCCCTTCCAATGACTTTTCGTATTATGACGGCGTACTGGATACAGCGTTCATGCTTAATGCTGTACCTGCAAGATATACTGAACTCGGTCTTTCAGAACTGGATATATATTTTGCTGCCGCAAGAGGATATCAGGGTACAAAAGGCGATGTTAAGGCGCTGGCAATGAAAAAATGGTTCAATACCAATTATCATTATATGGTTCCTGAAGTTGATGATGAGACAGAGATACGTCTTGTTGGTAAAAAGCCGACTGACTTGTTCAGAGAGGCGCTTGAAAAAGGGATCAGAACCAAGCCGGTTATTATCGGGGCTTATACATTCCTGAAACTAGCAAGATACAAGGGTGAAAAAACAGCTGCTGATTTTATTGATCAGACTGCTGCGGCATATTCTGAGCTTCTTGACAGATTCAATGGGCTTGGAGCTGACTGGATTCAGTTTGATGAACCGTCACTTGTAATGGATATGACGAGTGATGATGTTAAGATTTTTGAATCATTATATGAGGAGATACTCTCAAGCAAGGGAAGTGTCAGGGTTCTTCTGCAGACATATTTCGGCGATGTCCGCGATTGTTACAAAGAGATCTGCAAACTTGGATTCGATGGTATAGGTCTTGATTTTGTTGAAGGCAAGAAGACACTGGAGCTTGTGAAAGAAAATGGTTTTCCGGATGATAAGACACTGTTTGCCGGCGTAGTAAATGGCAAAAACATCTGGAGAAACAATTACGCGTCCACACTTCTTATTCTTGATGAGCTTAAAAAGCATTCATCACAGATCGTCCTGAATACATCGTGTTCACTTCTGCATGTTCCGTGTTCTCTCGCAAACGAAACACTTCTTTCTGAAAGTTGCAGAAAGCATTTTGCATTTGCAGAAGAGAAACTTTCGGAGATTGAAGAATTAAGACAGATACTTGAAGCGGAATATCCGCTTGTGACTGAGGCATATCGCAGGAATTCAGCCTTGCACAGTGAACCGCGTTCCGGCAGGAATGATTCTGTAAGAGAAAAGGTCTCCAGTCTGACAGAAAAGGACTTTGTCAGACTCCCTGAGTTTGCTGAGCGTGAGAAGATTCAGAAGGCAAGGTTTAACCTTCCGCTGTTCCCTACAACGACCATAGGTTCATTCCCTCAGACTGCTGAAGTAAAAGCGGCCCGCAAAGCACTCCGAACTGGTGAAATGTCTTCTGACGACTACGAAAAGTTTATAAAGGAAAAGATAGCTGAATGCGTTACACAGCAGGAAGGCATAGGGCTTGATGTACTCGTTCATGGTGAATTTGAGCGAAATGACATGGTGGAGTATTTTGGTGAATGCCTTGATGGATATATCTTTACTGAGAAAGCATGGGTGCAGTCCTATGGCACACGCTGCGTAAAGCCGCCGGTAATATGGGGAGATATTTCAAGAGCGAGACCAATGACAGTAAAATGGTCAGTATATGCACAGAGTCTTACCAACAAGCCGATGAAGGGCATGCTTACAGGACCGGTAACGATTCTTAACTGGTCTTTTCCGCGTGAGGATATTTCCTTGAAAGAAAGCGCCCTCCAGATAGCGCTTGCTATTCGTGAGGAAGTACTTGATCTCGAAGCAAACGGCATCGGTATCATACAGGTCGATGAGGCTGCTCTTCGTGAAAAGCTTCCGCTTCGCAGATCTGACTGGAGAGAGGATTATCTTGACTGGGCTATACCAGCATTCCGTTATGTCCACAGCGGTGTAAAAGCAGAGACACAGATACACACACATATGTGCTACAGTGAGTTTGCTGATATTATACGTGATATCGATAATATGGATGCTGATGTGATAACCTTTGAAGCTTCAAGATCAGATCTGACAATTCTTGATGTTCTGAAGGAGAATAATTTCCGTACTGAAGTAGGCCCCGGTGTATATGATATCCATTCACCACGAATTCCATCCAAGGAAGAAATAATAGCTGCTATAAGAAAGATGAAGGAAAGGATCCCTGCTGAGAAGCTCTGGATAAATCCGGACTGCGGACTCAAAACAAGAGGCAATGCCGAGACGGTTCCAAGTCTTATCAATCTTGTTAATGCAGCAAAAGAGGTGCGGAATGAGAACTGCTGAATTATTTGAGAGCAAGCCAGTTTTTTCACTGGAAGTATTCCCGCCAAAGCCGGATGCGGATGAGAGCGTGATCTACAGGACGCTTGAAGAGCTTTCTGATATTCATCCCGATTTCATAAGTGTTACATTTGGTGCCGGCGGAGGCAAAAACGGATGCAAGACAATACAGATTGCTTCAGACATTCAGAACAGATATGGAGTGGAGAGCGTTGCTCATCTTCCCTGTATCAATTTGACTGAAAGACAGGCTGACGAAATACTGCGACGCATGCATGAAAACGGCATAGAGAATATTCTGGCGCTCAGAGGAGATCGTACTGATGATATGGAAGGTACTGGCGACTTCAGGCATGCAAGTGATCTTATAAGCTTTATCAGAAACAATTATGATTTCAACATTCTCGCGGCATGTTATCCGGAAAAGCATCCGGAAAGCTCAGGCGCGGCCGATGATCTGAAATGGCTGAAATATAAGGTGGAATGCGGTGCAGATCACCTTATTACCCAGCTGTTTCTTGATAATGATTATTTCTATGATTTTTATGAGAAATCTTGCATAGCGGGAATTGAAGTACCTATAGAGGCTGGAATAATGCCTGTAACAAACAAACGACAGATCGAGCGTATGGTAAAGCTTTGCGGAGTTCAGCTTCCAAAGAAGTTTGTACGTATTCTTGAAAAATATGAGCATAATGAAAAGGCTCTGCGTGACGCGGGTATTGCGTATGCGATTGATCAGATTACCGATCTTATCGCGGAGGGTATAGACGGAATACACCTTTATACTATGAATAATTCATATATCGCACATAGGATATATGAGGCAGTTCAGAGCCTTATATCAGTGAGCACATGTGCTGCAGAATGATATGACATCATTGTGAGTGTATGTGAAAAAGGGTTGAAAAGATAATACTATGTTTTAGCAGCAACGATTCTGTTTCCGCGATCGTTGCTGCTATATTTTTTTCTTTTGCTAGTGAGAAGAAAGAATTCGTGGCGGATATAGCGAGTAGTGGTGAAAATACACAAAAAATGATGAAAGTTCAGAATTTTTGTCTTGACTTTACCATGGAAATACAGTAAAATATAAAATATATTTGCAATATCGGTTCAGAATGGAATGAAAGCTTCTGTAGAGATGTTGGGAGGGCTATCGATGAAAGATTACGTTCCACGCAAGAGACTGGCATTGCTGATTGCTGATCCGAGTTCGGATTATTCCCAAGCGGTTATTACAGGTGTTCGTAATCAGTGTGCCAGATATAATTATGATTTGCTGGTATTCAGTACCATGGTAAAGGTATGCCATCCGGATAAGGTCTATCTGGATGGAGAATTGAATATATATCGCCTTATAAACTACGATCTTGTGGATGGTGTTCTTGTTGCTTCACTATCATTAGTTGAAGATCAGGTGTATTCAGTTATTGAACAGATTGAAGAAGCTCTTCGTCAGCATTGCAGCAAGCCTGTAGTATCACTTGATCTGCCTTTTGCAGGATATCCTGCTGTTTTTACAGATGACTGTAAGGCAATCCGTCAGGTAGTGAGTCATCTGGTCAATGAGCATAATTGTAAGAAATTATATATTCTTACTGGTCAGAAGGATTATGTGGTCTCAGAAGCACGCGCAGAAGCTTTTTGTGAGCAGATGCGGACAGAAGGTCTGGATGATTCAAAAGAAAATGTATTTTATGGTAATTTCTGGTATACCAGCGGGGAAGAGTTTGCAGACCGGATCTTATCAGGTGAAGTATCGATGCCAGACGCAGTTGTATGCGCAAATGACTTTATGGCGATCGGTCTTGCAAATCGTCTGATGAATGAAGGGATCAGGATACCAGATCAGATTAGGATCACCGGTTATGATGCATCCAGGGAAGCATTCTACAATACGCTTAGTATTACTTCATATACACCTGATGTTTATGGTATGGCTGCTCAGGCAGTCAATGTGATTCACAAGCAGATAGATCCGGATGTTCCGGAAGAAGAGGTAGAGATGCTTCCGCATAGCGGACTTCGTATTGGCGCAAGCTGCGGATGCGCACAGAATGCTGATGATTTACGACTGATGGAAGGCGGTTATCTGAATCCGAACGAGCGGAAGCGTAATGCGGACGGCAGTCTGACAGTAAATGACATGCAGGGGCTTCATGAAAGCTATATGTTTGAAACGCTTTCTGTAATCAAGGACAAGGACAGGATCCTGGATACGATCACTGATGTTTCTTATCTTCTTCAGCCGTATCGTCGATTCTATCTAGTCCTCAGAGATGACTGGAGCGATCCTTCAAGCCGCTGTGTTACCGGATATCCGGAGACAATGCGCTGCGTAATACGTTGCATTCCTCAGAATGAATCTGAAAGTGAGGCGGAACCTCGTTACGCTGTTGATTCTGAAGAACACAGCTTCAATACAAAACAGATGCTTCCAACGCTGGATGAAGAACGTAATATCCCGGTGGTGTTTTATTTCCTTCCATCACATTTCAGTGATGATACAATTGGATTTGCTGTACTTCAGACTGCGATGGATGCGAAACGATCAGCTGATGAAGTGTCGACACTATGGCTGCGTAATGTCAACAACTCTCTTCAGATGGTCAGAATTGTCAGCAAACTGCTTGATTACTCACTTCATGATCCTATGACATCCCTGTATAACCGCCGCGGAATGGAGATAACATATAATCAGCGCAAGGATTCTCTTGAGCCGGAAGATACAGTTTTGATCTGGATAATTGATATGGATGGCCTTAAATACATTAATGACCACTTCGGGCATGAGCATGGAGATGTTGGTATTATTACGGTTTCAGAAGCAATACGAACGATATCAGAAAAGGATGATATTTCAGCGCGTATTGGCGGAGATGAATTCATTATAATATCTTCTGGTAAATATACGGAGCAGGAAGGTCAGAAAAGGATAAAGGAGTTTGAGCAGATCCTTGCTGACAGAAATGCTGCGCAGAAAAGCAAAATGTATGATATCACTGCAAGCATTGGCTTTGTATGTTTTCCTGCTTCTGAAAAAGATGCACTGGAAGAGAAAATGAAAGAAGCTGATCAGCGTATGTATGAATACAAGAATCTGCATAAAAAACTGAGAAGCAACTGATTCTCTCTGAATGGTATATTTCACATCAAACGTAACAAATAATGATAAAAAAGAAGCGTTGGTTCTTCGTCTACAATAGTTTCTCTATGAGAAGTATGTTGTGACATTACTAACGCTTCTTATTATTTCATTCTATTGAAGGAATCTGGTCTTTAGGAACGTCCCATTCGACAATAATTCCACGTTCAGTATCGCTTGAGTAAACATCATCAAGCCTGAAAAATGGATACCTGGTTCTTTTATAAAGATTGGATATTTTAAGTCCGATTCAGATATATTGTATCAGGACGAAGTTCATGGTTCACTTATCTCTCAGGCTGATAACGTTATTGACCTTATTTACCTGAAATACCTTAAAGGTATTATATCTTACGATAATATAACAAGAGTTGAAACATATCCGTATCCTAAGGAAGGTTTAAGAGAAGCGATATTGAATGCCATTGCTCATAAGAATTATGCAACACTTACTCCGATACAGATTAGAATATATGATGATAAGATAATGATAGCCAACGATTGTGTATTTCCAGAAGATTGGACAGTTGAAAACCTCATGAAGCCTCACAAATCCAGACCTTATAATCCGTTGATTGCTAGTACATTTTATCGTGCTGGATATATTGAGTCATGGGGGCGTGGAATAGAAAAGATAAAGGAATCGTGTGAAGCATCAAAAAATCCACAACCGGAGTATCTTATACACCGTGAGGACTTTATGATTACATTCTTTGCAGGAAAAACTACCCAAACTCTTACCCCTACCCAAACTACTACGC
>JAGCYM010000041.1 GCA_017960805.1 Ruminococcus sp. | reverse complement strand
GCCCGTAGTCTATTGACATACAAAAAAAGTATGTCATATAAGTTGTTTTTCGGCTTTTGAAATATGTCAGAAAAAAACGCCGCCCTATTGAAAGAGTTTGAGCCGGCAATTGCCGGCTCGCTCCTGTTTATTCAATCTTTCTTTTGTATTCTTTAAGCCTGCGATAGAAGGTATTAGCTTGCAGACCCATCTCTTTCTGAAACCATACAGCAGTAATATTACCAGACTTCCACTGCTCGTACAGTTGACCGAACTTTATCCAGTCGATAGGTAGAGGCTGCCGACCTTTATACTTACCCTGAGACTTGGCGATGGCGATACCTTCACGTTGTCTCTGTAGGGTTTGTTCACGTTCAAGCTCTGAGAGCGCCGCAAATATCGACAGAACGAATCGTCCCTGCGGAGTGTTGGTATCGATGTTCTCCTTACTGCTGACAAGAGTAACCTGTTTCCGCTGAAGTACATCGATTATGTTGAGCAGATCTCGTGTGGATCTTCCAAGCCTGCTTATGCTCTCAATATAGAGCGTGTCTCCCTCACGGACGTATTCGAGCATAGCTTTCAACTCGGGACGGTTTGCATTCTTACCAGACATCTTCTCAGCAAAGATACGCTCGACCTGATATTGCTTCATTAGAGCTTCCTGACGAGCTGTCTCCTGATGTTCCGTTGATACCCTAATATATCCTATTCTGCCCATAGTTCTTCTCCTTACTGTCCCCAAAAGTGATGCTGACTTTCGGGACGTCTCAAAACTCAAAACGCCACTTTTAGGAACGCTTTTTCGCTATTTTTCAGGTGTCCCATAAAGTATAACTTATGATATTAAGAGCTTTTTGCATCTATCAAAGGATGAATTTGATTCGTATGTTGAGGTTCTCCCACCTCGTCTTGCGAATTGCGCAAAAGAGGCTTTCTACTTGTTCCATAAGTCTTGATTTACCGCATTAACCTTATACACACTAAGCACTTGCTATGGCAGGTGCTTTTTTATGTTTTTTTTACGTTTATACAGACTCTCCCCATAACGGGGAGACTGGCTGTTTGCTGGTGTTTGAAATGACAGAGAAATTGAAAAATGGCAATGCTATCGATACTATAACCAACGGATCAAAGCAGGAAAGATTAACATATTTAATTCTTGCAATATTCCCACCCATAGATTATAATAGAATTATATTTTATATATAATCCTTGTCAGAGCTGGACGTAAGACTCTGTATGTAAGATCTGATGCTTTAGTCTGGTATTAACCGGAAAAGGCTGTCGCTAACTGTCTTCTTGAAAACAAGAAATCGGAGGTAAAAAATGTTGAATAAGCATTTCAGTGATGAGATGAACCGCTATTATACAGATGGGATTGAGCCGCTCAGCATAGACCGCGACTTCAGATACAGTCTTCGTCAACATCAGAAAAGGCTCCAGTCCAAAGGAATAGTCATAAGACGTTGGTTTCAGACTGAGGAGTCCGAGTTCTCGCATGACATGTTATGTTCTTCAGGCGACTTCGATGTTTCCCTTCATATGGCTCACATGCGATATATCACCGACATATTATACGGAGACAGAATGTTGATGCATCTTGATGAGAGAAGGATACTTCATGCATTCCAACTGGACAAGAAGGCGGATAGTAACGAGAAAAAGAACTTGAACAGTCAGTTTTCCTGTCCCAACTGCGGTAACGTTGCGCCATATGCATCCTTTATTAACGGCTGTCCCTACTGCGGCACCAGGTTCATGATGGATCAGATATATCCTTGTGTGACTAATTACTTTACAATTCCGGAGATCATTGATAACAAAGGAGTCAAGAACAGTCTTGCGAAGGTCGGGAAAGGTATCGGAATCGCCATAGGATGTTCTGCCGCAGTCGCTTTCCTTATCGCATTCCTGGTCGTTCTCTTTGCAGGTAATCAAGTATGGGAAGCTGTAGCAGGCGGAATCATAGCGTTATTATTCGGTGTTGCCGTCTCAGGTTTTATCTCGCTTATTGTATACCTGAGCTTTAGCGCTTTCGTCGGAGCAAAATTCGCGGCAGGTGCGTCAAAGGCATTGTCTGAAGGCATTGATCTTCAGGTTTCCGCCCGTAACAAGGAAGAGATGACGAATGCCATCGTACCCTGTGATCCCGCTTTTTCCTATGAATATCTGGAGAGCAAGGTCGCGTCATATATCCGCGCCATTGCCTTTTCCGACAAAAGGGACAAGCTTACCATTTATAAAGGCAATAACGATCGGTTAGTCCTTAATGATGTAATAGACATCGAGTACAGAGGCGCACTGAAGTACATGTCCCATTCCTTTGATAACGGGATCATTTCCATCAATGTCAGAGCATATGTGTACACAACACGCTTCATCGACGGTGCAGCCATGAGGAATAAGGAACAATATAGGCTTCATATGTCTCGAAAAGCAGTTCCCAGATCCGGTCTTGATTTTTCCATCCACGCAGTAAACTGTGATTCATGCGGTGTGTCTTTTGACGCCGAGTACGAAAACGTCTGCCCCTCGTGCGGACACAAATACGACCTTCAAAACGATGACTGGGTTGTTACCGGCATGGTTTCAGATAATGAAGTTTAAGAAATATTTCATTGAAACCACAGTCAATACTGCACTCGTCTTTCAGATCAGCAAACGCCGCTGATTGACTCTTTCTCCCTTCTGTTCAAGTCTGAATCACATATATTGCTGGATTATACCGATAGTCAGCGAAGTATTATGAAGAAAAAGTGTGAAAATGATAAAACAGCTGCTCTGTCGCTGGGGTGGAGAGGAATTTGTCGTATGGTTCCCGGAAGAGAGTATCCCCGACAGCCTGGCGGAGAGTATTCGCTGCGCTGTGAAGGAACTCCCAATTGTAGATGAGAAAGGCAATACGCTGAATGTCACCATCAGCATCGGCATTGCCAGAGGCTCTGACCAGGACGATATGCACGACCTGATCGACATTGCAGATGAACATCTGTACAAGGCCAAGGCCAGCGGAAGGGACTGTGTTGTTTCATAACCGAAAGCTTCATAGCAAGAGTACACGGATAACAAGAAAAGGCGGTAATACCGCCTTTTCTCTGTTTTTGTATGAACTAGTTTTAGTTGATCCGCCATGTGGTGAATCAACTAAAACTAAGTCGTGATTTTGGCTTAAAATAGCCATTTCCAAGTGCATTATACCACGTATCTTTTGATTTGTCAAGAAAAAAGTACGCCCATCAGGGCGTACTCATATTTTCCAGTGTATATGTATATCGCGTTCACCGTTTTCGTCAGGCATACCGATCTCCACAAGCTCTATAAACTCGTCGGCAATTGCGCGGTCGAGGGTGTCGAAATGAGTGTACTTCTCGATGACAGCTCGCTGTTCCTCAGTGTTTCTGATACGTTCCTTGCAAGTGGATATCTGTTCATTGATATCGTCTATGCGAACTGACAATTCCTGCTCCTCATCGGAGAGGTTTTGACGAAACAATGCGTAGTCCTCATCGGAGAT
>JAGCYM010000040.1 GCA_017960805.1 Ruminococcus sp. | reverse complement strand
ATTCCAGCACTGAAGCGCATTTTTAGGATTTCCAGCACTTTGTAGAACAGGTACTTTCACGACGTATTATGATGTAACGCTCTATTATAAGGCGTATTATATTTATACCGTCAGATGACAAGGACGCTCTTGACCTGATGAACAAGGCAGCTGCCCTGCCGTTGACAAAGGCGAAGCTCCATAATTCATAAAACTAAGATTCAGGAGGAATTACTATGAAAAAATATACCCTTACAGCTGTTGCAGCAGCTTTGCTCTGCGGGCTCTGCTCATGCGGGGAAAAGACATCTGCTCCAGAGAGCACAGCTCCGACCACCGAGGCTGCGACAACTTCTGCATCAACGACCGCGGAGACCACCTCCGAAGCCGCAACAACATCCGCAGTAGCGACCGCAGTTCCCGAAGTGCCTCAGGTCGAGCTCGATTACACTCCCGAGGGAGCAGACCTCTCAGTTTTTCATTATAACGAGGACGGCGCTGTCATATTTGACGCTCCCGTTGAGGAGCAGTCAGACGCAACGCTCATGGCGGCGGCACAGGCACTGTTCCAGTCCGCACACGAAGTCAACTCGCATTTCGCTATGGGCAGCTTCCCTTATACTTTCGACACGAACGGCGAATCGGTGACCAAAGCTGACATTTTCGGAAATGAAGTGGAATACTTCCCTATTACAGATGAGAGGATACACTCCATAGATGATATCATCGCTGACTACCAGAAGGTATTTAGTCCCAAATATGACTACAATATGATGATAGACACCTGCTTCACAGAAGAGGGCGGAAGAGTATATTGTACCTGCGGCAACCGCGGCAGCGATATCGAATATGTGGGCTCGGAAATAATCAGCTACAACGGCACTGACGGCGACGAGCTGAAATTTACCATCCGCAATTATTACGAAGGTGAAGAGTCGGGCTATGAAGGCTTCTACGGAGACCATGATTTCACGATGGTCAATGATGCTGACGGAGTATGGCGTGCGGGATTGTTCATACAGCCCGATTAACTTCACAGGAAAGGACGCTTTTGACCTGATGAAGATGCATTAGAAGCTCACGGAGAAATAATAATTAAAAGGAGCGATATCGCTCCTTTTTTCTTTTCCTAGTGTGTAAATTTACTGTGCAACCAATTTGTGTAAAAGAGCTTGACATACAGTAGTATCTATGCTGTGATAAATAGTGTAATAGTAACGGTCGTTACTTTTAGTCGATCTTAACGAGGTGATACAGTGAATGTGATTTATGGCTATTGCCGCATTTCTACCAAGAAACAGAACATCGAGCGGCAGGAGCGCAATATCCTTGCAGCGTTCCCGACTGCTCGAATAACCAAAGAGACATACACGGGTACTAAGCTCAACAGGCGAGGACTCGACAAAATCCTCAGAGAAGTCCGCTCGGGCGATACTATCGTCTTTGACAGCGTAAGCCGTATGAGCAGAAATGCAGCTGAGGGAATCGAGCTTTACATGAGCCTTCTGGAAGAGGACGTCGTGCTCGTGTTTCTCAAAGAGCCACACATAAATACGGCAACCTATAAGCACGCTCTGAGCAGCAGCGTCGAGCTCGTCGGGAACGAGATTGCTGACATTTATATAGAAGCAACCAATAAAGTGCTGCGGCTGCTCGCCACAAAGCAGATTGAGCTCGCGTTCGGTCAAGCTCAGAAGGAGGTAGATGATCTACATCAGAGAACGACTGAAAGAATAGAGACAGCTCGGCGTAAAGGAAAACGCATTGGAACGCCGCAGGGTAGTGTCCTCAACGTCAAGAAGAAAGCTCCCGCGATTGATGTAATTAAGAAAAGCTCCGTCAGATTCGGCGGAACGCTCAACGATACTCAGTGTGCTGCTGCTGCAAAGATAAGCCGAAAGACCTTTTATAAGTATCTATCAGAAATTGAAAATACTAACTGAACAGAAATAAAAACGGCGAACACTTTGTCCGCCGTTTTTATTTATTCTGTTTTGAGGAACTTCTGTATAGTATCCGTGCCTCCCGTGGAGACGTAGGCGTAATAGGACAGGATAGCGGAGGCGTCCTTAGCGTCTGCCTTGCCGTCGCCGTTTACGTCAGCGGCGTCCTGTTCAGCCTTGGACAGCGTAGATTCGCCACCCGTGGACAGCTTCGCGTACTCTACGAGAACAAGCGATGAATCCTTTGCGTCGATTTTTCCGTCGCCTGTTGGGTCGCCGAATGTGACCTCGGGCTGGACGGAAGCAGTAGTTGTGGCGGATTCGTTCGTTGTTGCGGCGGTGGGGGTTTCTGTTGTGGTTGATTCTGTTGTTGTGGTTGTTGTAGGCTCAGTAGTAGTTGTTGTTGTGGCGGTTGTGGAGGAAGATGTTGTCGTTATAGCCGAATTGTTGTCAGCGGTGAAATATCCAGGTGCGTTATCACTGTCAATTCGTGCATATTCGCCGTCGACATGGTCATCGTTGTAAACAGTACCATTGCCGCCGACGAGGGATCTACAACCATAAAACATAAGTCTAGAATACGAGAGATTATCCATGTTCCATTTATCAGAAACAATTATAGAACCAAGCTTGTGGCTTAATAAGAACATAACGCTCGTAGATACTACATTGTTCGTATCAAAATTGCTCAGGTCAAGTGTAGTTAATTCGTAGCAACTATCGAACATATAGCTCATATCAGTAACATTGCTCGTATCAAAATTGCTGACGTTAAGCTCAGTCAAACTTGAGCAGTGTTGGAACATATAGCTCATATCAGTAACATTGCTTGTATCAAATCTGCTGACATCAAGCTCTGTCAGAGCAGAGCAGTCACAGAACATTCCGTTCATATTAGTGACGTTGCTTGTATCCAACCCCATTACATCAAGCTTCGTTAAAGCCTCGCATCCATCGAACATTGAATGCATATTAGTGACATTGAATGTATTAAAACTGCTAACATCAAGAGATGTGAGACCAGAGCATCCAGAAAACATGTAGCTCAAATCTTTGATGTTACTTGTGTTAAAATGGCTTAAATCAAGTGAAGTGATAGATTTGCAGCCAAAAAACATAGCCTCCATTTTATTTGCATTACTCGTGTCAAAATTGCTTACATCAAGCGATGTCAATGCTGAGCACCCCTCAAACATCATCCCCATATCAGTGACTTTGCTCGTATCAAAATTGCTGACATCAATTTCTGTCAAACACGAGCACTCGCTGAACATTCCGTTCATATTAGTGACGTTGCTCGTGTCAGCGTTTGAAAGGTCTATTGAAACGAGATTCTCAGAATAATATGATTCATAACCGGGTGAAGCAAACATATATGAACAGTCTGAGGGCAGGATAGTTCCCTTTGCACAGACAATATGTGACACCTTTTCATTTTTGATGCTTGTCTGAACTTCTTCATTAACAACATTACCGCTTAAAGTTAGCGTGCCTGTAGCCTTATCAAATGAAACAGACGAAACGTCTGCATTCGCTGTGATACCAATAATCGGTCGGTATGCGATAGGCATTGTCTGAGTTCCGCAAACGATACTGCAAGCCATTACAGCCGCAAAAATTTTTCTCAATTTCATCTTAATTTCTCCTGTCTAAGGATATAATTGGTAATTATATTTATACCACAAAGAAAACAAAAATCAAGGATTCTCCGAGAAATCCAGTAGGCAGCCAAATGTTCAAGCGACAGAGCTTGCTTATACCGTCGAATTATGATATAATTTAGCTTGTCGGCTTCTTCCGTCAGGAAGGAGGTGTAATTCGTGCAATACATAATGTCATTTGTAGTGGCTGTCATGGCTCGCTTAGTCGGTGACTGTGTGAGCAAGTGGTTAGGCAGACACATGAAGTCCGACAAATAGCCCAAAGAAGAATCCCCGAGAGTTGCAGCTCTCGGGGATTCATTTTTGTGTGTAAATCGTGCACACAATGTCATTTGTGGTTATATACATTATATCATCTACAAAAACGATTGTCAAGTGTTTTCTTCTCTTCGAATTCATTATCGATTTTGTACGCCTGAATCCTCTATATATAGTACATTCGCCAAAAGCCCCTGAGAGCTGCAATTCTCAGGAGCTTTTGGGCGTCCTCATGGACATAGTAACACTTTAGCTATTGTTATTGTACTACCGTAAAGTGGATTTGTCAATAGCTAAATATATAATCTCTGCTTCAGGTGTGAATTTGAATTTCTTACTCATTATTCAATTATGTGAGAGAATAATAATCAAAATATATGCTAACCCTATTGACAAACGCACAAAAATGTAGTACAATGTACTATAGAGAAAGGAGCGTGAGCTTATGGCATTTTCAATCAGACTAACAGACGATGAAAAGCGTTTAGCTGACAGCTATGCAAAAATGCATTCAATGTCAGTGGGCGAAGCGTTCAAGAGAGCACTGTTTGAGAAAATCGAGGACGAATATGATTTAACTGTATACGAAGAAGCATACAAAGAATACGTTGACAGCGGTATGAAATCATCGCCTATTGAAGAGCTTTGGAAGGAACTTGACTTATGAGTTATTCAATAGAGACCACGCCGCGTTTTGACAAAGAGTTTAAGGAACTCGACAAGTACACTCAGAAGCTAATAAAAGCGTGGATCAATAAGAATCTTGTAGGCACTGACAATCCAAGAGCACACGGCAAAGGATTAACATCCAATAGGTCAGGTCAGTGGCGTTACCGTATCGGAGACTACAGGCTTATTTGTCAAATACAAAATAATGAGCTTGTCATACTGGCTCTTACTGTAGGTCACCGAAGCGAAGTGTATGACAACTAATAGGCTAACTTCTTCCAAAGTCTCGTGATTAAATGAGCTGAGCCACTTTGAATTTTTTCAAAGTGGCTTCTTTTTTTCTTGCTGATAGTCAGCGCATCATTATTTTTGATAGTGTACCTATCAGCAACTACTTCGATTTTCTTTTGAATTTCTTAAATTGAAAAAACACATTTAAAGCTCTCTCAAACTGTGAGGGCTTTGTTGTAACTTGTTACAGCAACGGCAGAAAAAAAGTCTCCGTAATTAAAAAATTTACCCTCAATGTTTTGTTCGACCCACGAGTTCACTTTGACAAAAAAAGGGTCACAAAATGTGCGAGCAAAACTAAAGTTTAATTTTTTTACATGGCAAAAAATTTTTTTTGAGCAGTTGTCCCGATTCGACAAAAGTGATCGAAAAATTTTTCAGAGCGTTTCTTCTTTTTCAATTTGGAACATCACAGAACAAATTTTGTTGTTCGCCAAAATTGAAAATAGTTCAGCTGAGCTCAACCGAGTTTTTTTCTCCAAAAGTATGCATACTGCTGTGAGAAGATTCTGTTTCAATGATCTGAACATGGTTCATATTCTTCCTTCACTAATGGTTTTGAATGTTTTGTCACTGTGTTATTTATTAAGTTTAGATGATATGATATAAAGTCATAGGTGGTTAGGATATAGTTTCTGACCACTTCATAATTCATATTAATATCCGCAAATGCTTTTCTCCAACAAATAATCTTTCACCTATTTTGATGGGGGATTTAGGAGAAAGAAAAAGGTTAGGAGGAGAGCTTTGCATAAAAGGTATTTCGTACTGTGCCATGACGTTTGATATAACCTTCATCAACGAGCTTCCTAATAGCGGCTTCTACTGATTTTTCGCTAATGCTTGTCCCTTCAAACTTGACTTGAAAGGTCAATCGCATCACTTTTAAGACTCCCACTTAACGGCAGGGACTTCCGCTTTTAAGACTCCCACTGTACGGCAGGGACTTCCGCTTTTAAGACTCTCACTTGACGGCAGAGACCTCCGCTTTTATGAACTTGTTTGAAAAAAACTGGTAAAGCAAGAAGCTGTTTGACATTATTATGTGAAATCGATACCTGCTACTCTATAGATATCGTCTGGATCGATATCGACTGTATTGTTTTCTAGATATTCCGGAAAATGCTCCTGAAGGAAGTTCATCAGTTCTTTCCCTTTGAATACCAGTTCACAGTTTGCGCAGTAATCAACTTCGACACTTTCAGCATTTGTAATTGATCCATTTTCAGCAAGATGATATAGTTTTAGAACGGCGTCGATCCCTACACCTAAATAATTTTCATCTATACCTTTCCCTGAAATATATATATATCGATTAAAAAAACCACTAATTTTATGTTTTTTTGTATTTGCGCCTTCTTCGATTTTTTTAGATTTCGGTTCCATATAGCTCACATTGGCTTGAACTTCTAGTTCTTTCAAATCATCAATAAGGTTTTGAAGCTCCTTGAATGATGTACATTTTGAGATTCCGTCTTTTTGGATATCTATGACCTTTTGGGCGTTCTTAACATAGGTATTTGATTCATCAGATGGATCAATATCATTTTGATCAAAGAAGTCGATATATCTATTATACACTTCATCTGCTTTTTTGACTGTTCTGAATGCTTCTATTCTTAAATCATGATCGCTGATTGTGCTGTCTTCTGTAAAGTCAAGATACTCTTTAACAATCTCTTTTAGTATTATTATCGTTTCATCATAAGGTGCACTATAACCTTTTTCCCAATTCTTTATCATTGGCAAAGGAACACCAGTGATCTTTGACATATCTTCCTGAGAGATCGAAGGATGTATAGCCTTAACTTCATCAGCTTTGTGATAATCAAAATCTGGGTCAATGAATGGATCTGGCTTTTCTTCGGTACATTCATTATTTTCAAACATTTCTTTATATTGTTCCTTGATCTGGCAAATGTGTTCGTTGTCAAGCAGTTGTCTGTAAGTCAGATATGACCACGTTTCACCATCGATGTCACTAAAAAGCATGTATTCTTCATCAGAGATATCATAGGATCCTTGTGGATGATTGTGCTTTGATAGTAATTCGTATTCAATTCCATAAACGACCAGATCAGCTTTCCCTTCAAGTATCAATTCAATCTGCCAGAATTTCATAAAGATCCCTCCTGTTATTTTTTATATGAATTTTCTTTCGGATGATAGAAACTTATTAATGAATCTCTCTATTCTTACTCAAAACGGTTGCTTTGTTTGAAACATCTGTATTTTTCGTTCCGATTTATCATCGTAATCATTTTTGTTTCTTCTAAAGGAAACATCAAGTCAGACTTGTTTCAAATAGCTTATATCACAAGGGAATGGTCGTTCTAACAAAGCGTATACTCTTTCAACAAGATCAAAATTAAAACGAACAGCAAATCTGTTTTCATATCTGTCAATATTGATTTCGTTTTTAGTTTCAATTACATTGAATTTTATTTTTGCATCCATGAGCTTTTTGATTTCATCTTTATTTAGAAGGTCGATGAATGTGCGCTGACTACCATAAGAAACCTGAATAAGAGCATTCAGAATATCTTTGGGACCTTTCATTCGATCATCTTTCATGCAATATTTGCAATCACCTTTTCTTGTGAGGATCTGCATGTTAGATACCTTTCCGGAAGCAAATATTTCCTGTGCGGCATCCGCAATATTCTCAACCACATTGTCGTGATAATCGGGAGGTACAATACGTGCTTGTTTTCCGATCCTGAACTGGTACAGAAAACGATTAATTGTGTCTTCCCATGATATTTCTTTTGAGGTTGCAATTATCCATGCTTCAACGTCATATCCTTTCGGTGTTACAACATCATGGCACCAGAATGCTGTACCAGATGATTTCATCGGACTTTCAATGATCATGTTATACCTGCATTCACTGAGTTCTTCAATCAGTCGGTCAGATATAGCACTTACGAATTTGTTGGTATTGATACCAAACATATATATATCTTCAGAGAGCTTATCGGAATCAGGATGAGTCACTCTGAATCTGTCGCAGTCTATCTCGACTATGTTTCCGTCAAAACGTTTTTTGGCAATATCATACAGGTTCGATTTCCCGGCACCAGGCTGACCGCCTAATACTATAGCAACTGGTTTGTCAACGCTGTGTTTCCCTTCAGTGAGTATTTCCTTTATACCTTGATAGATACTTTCTTCATCCGGAGCAAAACTATTTTTACCTTCTGATAAAGACAGAGGAAGAGCTGACTCTAAAAATGAAATTCTTTCCTTGATTTTCTGAATGTCTTCGTTTGTCCGGCATTTGTATATAAGGTCATTTATATGCCATAGCTCATACGCGTTTCTGCCTATATGAGTAGTGTTGTCAAATACATCAATATTGTTTTTTATACAATTGCGAACATATACGCCAAAAGCTGCTTCAGCAAATTCTCTGGCTCTGCATTTTTCCAAGCCTAAATTGAAGCCAGTCATTATTTTTTCCTCCTTTGATATCCAAGATAATTCTTTGATCATGTTTTGCTGCAATGTGATCAGATATTATCTGTAGCTTCGTTTCTAAATATAACAAAAGCTTATCTTAGGAGAATCATCAATAGGGGAATGTGAAACGGATACAATCTTATTCTATTGATTTTTTCAATTCAGTTATTGTCTTATTAATCCTGATTATTTCTCCTTCAGTTTTGCACTTGTTTATTAAGAAACGTATCTTCCATAGTTCATCCATATTTTTGATGATCTGATTCGAAGCATCATCTATATCGATCTTGTTCTTTTTGCAATAGACAGAGTAATTGCTGAAAACTTTGTCTGCGTATTCTCTAGCCCTGTACTGTTCCAGTTTCAGATTGAAGTCAGCATTGTGAGATTCCGTGTCTGTTTTGATTAAAGTCCTTAGATCGTTTATTATTTCATTTATTCTTTCTATATCTTCAGAATTAGTGCATTTATTTATCTCACGTTCCTGCATATACCATAGCCGTTCAGCATTTGTTGCAAATGGATTTGATTTGTCATATATATCGATTCTGTTCTTTCTGCAAAATGATACATATTCTGAGAATGCTTCATCAGCACTTTCTCTTGCTCTGCACATTTCAGATACAAGATTGAATTCAGGAGCGCCTTCTTTTCCAGTGGTGCTGACTAATGCTCTTAGTTCAGTTATTTCAGCATTTATTGCATCTATCTCATCGGCAGTTTCGCATTTATTGATTTCTCTTGAAGTCATGTGCCACAGTCTGTTGAGGTTCTGTACAAACTGATTTGACTTATCGTAAAGATCAATATTATTTTTTCTGCAGTATACAACATACTCCGCATAAGCGTCTTCGGTATTCTCTTTGACTCTGAACGCTTTGGCTCTGAGATCTTCATCAAGGTTGTCACCAAGATAGAAGAGATAATCCTGATATTTCTGTACCAGTGCTTCAACCATATCAGGAATGTATTCTGCGGGGGCACGGTTCCCTGTTTCCCAGTTGCTGATTGTTCTTTTGGGGATGCCGGTTATATCTGAAAGCTCTGCCTGAGTCAGAAAATATTTGTCACGGATTTCTTTGATTGTCATAGGTAGAACCTCTTTTCTTTCCTTTTTCACTTACAGTATATCACTCAATGTACCGATTGTCAATACAGCAATTATGAATTTGTTGTAAACTTATGCACTCATTGGGTTATATGCACCGAGCTGCAATTCCATTAAATAATATCGTTATTTGCAATCTGATAGGGGTTGCAACATTGGTAAGGGATATATTAACTTGATATTTACATGTGGGTGTGCGAGTTGATAAAACCAACTGGCGGATTCTTTTTTTTCTTAAATAGCAAAAAGTGTTAGCTTACAATATCAAATTCATATCTTCGATAATTAGCTTGATATGATGATGAATTCAGTTCCTTGACATCAGTTTCCGGATATGCTATACTTACATTTATATAAAAGACTGAAGTAAATCATTATAAAGGATGAGAGAAAAAATGGAAACTGTAAAGAAAATTTTAAAGATCATTGGCAAAGTGTTGATTGTATTGCTGATCGTGCTTGTTCTGCTGGTGTTGGGACTGTTCGTTTACCACCGCATCATGATATCAAAAAACAGGACGTTCCTGCAGGAAAAAGGTTTCTGCGAGCTGGCCTCTGCGGGTGATTATTCCCTTAATGTGCAGAAGACCGGAAATGATGAAGGAAAGCATCGTATCATCGTGCTTTCAGGTGCGGGCCCCTGCTATCGCTTCTCAATGAAGGAGTTTGCGGGGCAGTTTCAAGAGGATAACGAGGTGATCTTCCTCTCACGTCCGGGCTATGACGGCAGCGATGACACAAAGGATGCCATGACCGTTGAACGAGTTGTTGAAAGTTATCGTACAGCGCTCGAAAATGCTGGTGTTGAAAAGCCTTACCTCCTCATGCCGCATTCTCTGGGCAGCCTGTATGCATCCTACTGGGTGAGCAAGTATCCTGATGAGATCGAGGCACTTGTAAATCTGGATGGCACATATCCGGTATCGGTCGAGAATCCGCAGCAGCAGGGCGGTAAGGATATGTTCTACTACCTTGCCAACCTCGGTGTGGGGGATGTGGCATTCCACGCATTTGTTCCGAAGGATCCTAAACTATCTGCCGATGAACAGCGTGCCTATGACATAATGTATGTGTCAACACTTGCCTCCAATGCATTAAGCTCCGAGGGGCAGAATATTGATGTAAACAAAAACGCTACATGGGAGGCGCTTGCACCGAATGATGTCCCGAAGATGTATCTGTCCTTCCGTGATGCTTACAGAACCGTGGAGGAGGTACAGGAATACTTCGATAACTGCGGCTACAAGGAAGACCTCGTAACCGTCTATTCCGAAGACTTTACAGGCAGCGACGCAGACCGTGAGGGCTATGCATGTCAGAAATACCTTGAGGAGATTGAAAAGAACCGGACTGACGAGCTTGAACCGTTTGTCGAAAAGCTCGGGAACTGCGAGATCCGCTATCTACCCGGCAGCCATTTCCTGTATGAGGACAAGCCGGAGGAGTGCGCTGCGATTGTGCAGGATTTCCTGAATGGGTTGGATGACTGAGTTTTCTATAATGCAATCTATGATTAACGCTCGGATTGCTTCTGGATTAAAGCAGAAAGAACTCTCTGCTCGTTCAGGAATCGCCAAGGGCGATATTAGCAGACTCGAAAACGGAAATGCAAATCCACCTAAAAACGCTAAAAGTTGATTTTGTATAATTATAGTTGAATAGCACTAGAAAGAGTAGTCGTGATTTACGTCGCTACTCTTTCTCTTTATGTATTCCAAAAAAGAGTTAGAAAAGTAAAACAATGATTGCAAGGTAAAGTGCCAACTAATCCCAGCTATATAATGAAAGAACGCCGAGGAACTCCTCGGCGTTATGTTATATTTGGCTATGTTTGATCAGCGCTTATAAGGAATGAAGCTCGATAAATCAGCACGGATATTTTTCTTTCAGATATTCGATCAGCATTTCAGGGATATACTGATAATGGTGAGAAACATAAAGCTTGTATGTCAGATCTGCGCCATGTGATTCAAGCCGTTCCTTCAGCTTTGCAACGCCTTCAAGTGTTGTGTCGTGTCCGTTGTAACTGTCTGTATAGTCGGGATCTTCCTGTGATCCGGCACATAGGAACACGCTTTTGCTGAGTTTTTCGTTTCTGTCAAAGTAACTATAATCCTTCTCATATTCCTCTGGCTTGAGATCCGGATAATCATAATAGAGTCCAAAGAAGGCTGGGCTGCCTATGATGTAATTGCCGAATGGTTGATTCTCGTAAAGGTCCGAGTTGAACAGTGCATAGTGGGTGAAGACACCACCATCAGAATGACCGTAGAGAGTAGAATTCTTATAGTCGATACTGTAGTTCTCACCAAGATAAGGCATCAGGTTGTCTGTTATGAAATCAAGCGATTTGCTGCGTTCTAAAACAAGGTCATTATAGCGTCGACTTCCGTTCGGGTCTTCCACATCGTATGAATACCATATGCTGGCAAGTATCACAGGCGCTGCTTTTCCGTCCTCCATAACCTTTCTCATATCCGGTATATTGCCGAAACGCCAGATACCATCCGTGAGTAGTATTAAAGGATATTCCTTACTGCTGTCATATTCCGGCGGCAGTGTCACATGAACGACGAACTTCTTGTTTAGTTCTTCGTCAAATATATCTATCTCATCTATGCTGTCCTTGATCTCTTCTACAGCCTGACGATCAAACTCCCATTCATTCCGGTAATCTTTGTTTTCATCAGTGCTGATGATATAGCTATAATCCGAGTCAGAATAAACAACAGATCCCTCCGGCAGCGTTTCATAATTACCATTTCTGTATGCTTCGTCTGCAATTAGAATTCTTTCTGTTATTTTTTCTATTTCTTCCTCAGGATAGTTCCAGCCTTTAAACTTTTGGCGTACCCAATCAAGGTATTCGTCCATATCAGCATAGGTGCTTGTTGTTGTTTCATCACTGTTAGTTTCGCTATTGTATTTTGTATCTGTTACAGTTATCTTTCCGTTTTCGTAGGTTGGGGGCAATAATGGTGCATTATTAAAAATATTCTGACCGTCTACAAAGATATACTTCGGGTATGTATAGTCTTCACCACTTTCAATGTTAGAGGCGAATCTTTCATAAAGCTTCCCATATTCTTCATCTGTGAGCTCTTCTTTTGCAGCCTCAAGGCCTGAGATTATATCATCTATCTTTATGTGAGCGAACTCAACGCTCACTTTATGCCCTGTCTGTTCATTTGTGGTTGGTTTTGTGGTCTCTTCAGGTACGTCAAGCAGCGTAAGGCTATGCTTATCCACTTTGGCTAACTCTGTTTCAGTCATCTTATTTGTAAGATGTATCGGTTCAGTGTTTTCAACAGAATTGGTTGTCTGAATCTGTTCTGATGGTGAGCTGTTTTCACTGTTGCCGCAAGCAGACATTGATGCAACCAACAAAAGAGATAAGAGAATTGCGGTTATTCTTTTCATAAAAATCATCCTCTCATTCAACTATTTATATATTTCAAGAAGAGTATTGGCTTATGTGCTTTTCTTATTACTCCATTTTAATACATTATCCAAGTTGAGTCAATAAAAAAATTGCAGGAAACTATAACAAAAAGGAAAAAGAAAGCGATTTCATTTTCTATAATAGTAGGATTTTATCATTTTTACTAACATAGGATGTATCTCTTATTTCTGCATATACATTCAGCAGGATAAATATAATTGACACTTGAGGCTTGGAACAGCACTCGAAACCAAGACAAAAGGTTACTATGAGCAATTTGATAACCAAGTTGCTACTTGTTTACAACGTTTATGAAGCGATTATTAATTAGATATTCGAAATGGCATACGAAATTCATTCAGCCAGTATTTGAAAGTGAAATGCTTATATGATTGAAAATGCACAATTATATGAAGAGCTGATATATACTCAGACTGAGAGAATGATGAAATCT
>JAGCYM010000039.1 GCA_017960805.1 Ruminococcus sp. | reverse complement strand
CTACCAGGGAAAAAATTGCTCGGATCACTTACAAGTCCGTCAGGACCTAACGTAGCATATATAGTGTATTCCTTGTCGGCAGGAACAACCTTTCCCTCAGCTTCATAATAATCAGCTATTGAATTATCTATTGCTTTCCTACACGTTGTCGCCAAAGAAAGCCTGCTATCCACCTGATATCCACCCATAACTGAATTATTCAAAATGTAGAAACCGAATATACCACTTATAAGTAACATTATTACACCAACTATCGAAATTGCAGTTATAACTAACGCCTTACGGAGATTTCTGCCTTTATTCGGAAGATTTTCAACTCCTGTTTTTTCATTATTATCCATAACGAACCCCGTTTTTACGCAGACAAACTACATCCAATTATTCCTGTTCTCCGAAAGCACGTACTGCCTTCATCATTATCGCACATTCAAGTCGCTTCTTCTCAAGCTGACATGATATCTTATGAGCAGCTCTGATATCTCCCATATACTGGTAATTATTGGCATTGCAGCCTCCGCTGCAGTAGAATTTAGCCCAGCATTTGCGGCAATCAGGTTTTGAATAAACATGAGCTGCAGCAAAATCAGCTTTCATCTCCTGATTGAAAGTTCCTTCATCGATATTTCCCATCTTATATTCATCAATACCTACAAACTGATGGCAAGGGAATATATCTCCGTCAGGAGTAATAGCCACATAGTCATTTCCACAGCCACAGCCACGAAGTCTCTTGATTGCGCAAGGGCCCTGATCGAGATCAAGCATGAAATGGAAAAAGTTGAATTTCTTGCCGGTTTTCTCGTTGTCAATTATCTTCTGCGCAAGGATCTCATACTCCTTGAATACAGCAGGGAGTTCCTTTTCTGTCAGTGCGAACTCATCGGAATCACCGACAACAGGCTCAACTGATATCTGATCAAACCCTTCCTCGTATAAAGCAAAAACATCATTTGAAAAGTCAAGATTCTTCTTTGTGAATGTTCCGCGAACGTAGTATTCCTTATTACCACGGCCCTCAACAAGTTTCTTGTACTTAGGCATAATTATATCATAACATCCCTGACCATTAGGAAGTACACGGAAGAAATCATTTACTTCCTTTCTTCCATCTATTGATAGAACAACATTTGACATTTCCCTGTTTATGAAATCTATCTTGTCATCATCAAGGAGAAGACCGTTAGTTGTAATTGTAAAGCGGAACTTTTTACCATACTCAGCTTCATGCGAACGAGCATACTCAACAACCTGCTTTACCACATTAAAATTCATAAGGGGCTCTCCACCAAAGAAATCAAGTTCGAGGTTTGGACGGTCGCCTGAATTCTCAAGAAGGAAATCTATTGCATGCTTTCCAGTCTCAAAAGACATAAGCTTTCTGCCTTTACCGAAATCTCCTGTAGAAGCAAAGCAGTATTTGCATCTCAACTGGCAATCGTGTGCTATATTGAGACACATAGCCTTAATGGGTGAAGCTACAGAGTATTTTGCATATTTCTCATAGTCGTCCTCAGAAAAGAGGATTTTATCATTATAAAGTTCAACTATCTCCTGATAGCAGGATTCGATATCCTCAGGAGTATATGAGCGTGAAAGCTTGTCTACAACCTTCTGCGGGCATTTTTCATCAAACGGCGGCTCAACATTGTCAAGGAGGTCATATGTAAGTTCGTCAACTATATGCACTCCACCGCTGTTTACATCAAGAACTATGTTAAATCCGTTCAGCTTATATTTATGAATCATAAAACTATCCCTCACATATGCCGTGACATTGAAAAAATTTGAGGCAGCATTCACATACTGCCTCATGGTAGGTCTTTTAATAACTTTTGCTTATCTCTCGCACTTCTGGTTTGCAACTGTGCATGAAGTCTTGCAAGCAGACTGGCAGGATGCCTGACACTTACCGCAGCCGCCCTTCTTAGCAGACTCTTTGAGATTTGCCTTGTTGATAGTCTGGATGTGTTTCATGTTTTTATCCTCCTGTATTACGCAATATTTCTATCGCATTCTATATATTGTAGTTATTATAGCACAACACAGTCAAGAATTCAATAGGATTTTGTCTTAAAATACAATTTTGTTAAATTTTGACAAGACAACCGTTGATTCGATATCAAAACATCACAAATGCAATTACAACTATATAACCCTATATAAATAACTTATTATAATTGCCGTAATAAATAGTTGCTTTATAGGTATTATATGCAAATGATACTACGAGTCAAGCTCTATCAGTTTCTCAAAATCAGCATCCATCTGCTGCTTCAATTCATCTATCTCAGCACATTTTGCGCTCATTTGCTCATAATCAGAATATATTTCTTCTTTGCCTATCTCTTCGGTTAATGAGTCTATTCTTGACTGCAGCTCATCTATTTCCTTCTCGAGGCGTCTCATTTCGTTCTTTCTTGCCGCGTCTGCACTTCTCTGCTGCTTTGAACGATATGAACGTTCATTCTTCTCTTTTGCAGCTTCAGCTGCTTTGGCAAATTTTGCTGCATCAGCAGCACGCTTTTCTTCAGCCTGTTCATCGCGAAGCACATCAAGATATTTAGAAAAACCATAGTTATGCTCGCGGAATCCGCCTTCTGTAAGCTCAATCAGTCTGTCGGCGATCCGGCTGAGCAAGTATCTGTCATGCGAAACGAATATTACTGTACCTGTATACTCGGCCAGCGCTTCTTCGATCACTTCTTTTGACGCAAGATCAAGATGGTTCGTCGGCTCATCAAGGATGAGTACATTGCCATGCTCCTGCATCATTATCGCAAAGCAGAGTTTTGCACGCTCGCCACCGCTGATAACTCCGGTCTCCTTGAATACGTTCTCACCTGTGAACCTTACCTGGGCGAGCAGATTTCTCACCTCAAGGTCTGAAAGAGACGGATATCGGCTGTGAAGCTCTTCCATAACGGTAAGTTCGCGGTTAAGATTCGTGCTCTCCTGCTCAAAATATGAAATCTTTATGTTGCTGTTCCAGCGGACGATGCCTTTATGTGGCAGCTTTTCCTGTATTATCTTAAGGAGTGTTGATTTGCCTATACCGTTATCTCCTATAATACCTATCTTTTCTCCACGACGCACATCAAAGCTTATCTCATCCACAAGCGTTTTATGCTCTGCTCCTTCTCCGACAGATATATCAACATTCTTGACCTTCAGAATATCAAGCGGTGGTTCAACAGGATAAGTAAAGTGAATTTTGGCTCTTCTGGTATCATGAAAAGGCTTTTCGACAGGTTCTATCTTCTCAAGTTGCTTCCGTCGGCTCTGAGCCATTTTGGTAGTTGAAGCACGAACAAGGTTCTTCGCAACATAATCTTCCATTTTTGCTATCTGCTTCTGCTGCTGTACATATTCCTTCTCACGGCGCGCATCATCTTCCTCACGCTGACGAACAAAAGCTGAATAATTACCCTTATATCTGTGCAGCATTCCTCTTTCTATCTCGCATATAGAAGTGCATAATCTGTCAAGGAAATATCTGTCATGCGATACAATTAAAACAGCACCCTTATAGGTTCTGAGATAATCCTCAAGCCACATAATGGTCTTGAAATCCAGATGGTTTGTCGGCTCGTCAAGGATAAGCAGATTTGGTTCTTCAAGCAGAAGTTTTGAAATACACAGTCGGGTTTTCTCGCCTCCGCTGAATCCCGAAACAACACGGTTGAGCTCATTTTCTGAAAAGCCCATGCCATTGAGTATTGTTCGTATCTTAACATCAGTATTATAGCCGTCATTAGCTTCTACCCAGGATGAAAGTTGTTGATATTCATCAGCTGATGAATTGTCTCCAGACTCTATCTCCAGTTCTATTTCACGTAGACGTTCAATAGCCTTATGCATTGGCTCAAACACCTTCTGCATCTCATCCATGACGGTACTGTCAGAATCAAGTCCGCCCATCTGCTCAAGGTAACCAATACTGGTTTTGCCAGCGAAAGATATGACACCATCTTTTTCTGTAAAACGGTCAGGCTCAACCGAACCGGTAAGAATCTTTAGAAGAGTTGATTTTCCACAGCCGTTGTTGCCGACAAGACCTATCTTGTCTGTTTCGTCTATAGTAAGTGAAACATTACTGAGTATCTGTACTCCATTGTAGATTTTATTTATGTTTGTAAGGCTTGCAAGCATAATATCTTCCTTTTCATTGAATATAGGATTATCATACCATATTTGGGCAAAAAAATCAATAAGACAAAAAGCCCTCCGTGCCTAGCGGAGAGCTCTTTGTTTGGGTAAATTATAGAAATAGTGAGGTTGTTTATAGTTATATGCGTCCTGTGTACGCTGTGAGACGTATCTCAACAACTATATTATACTCACATATCGCACTGATAACAATCAAATATCCTATCAAATTCAGAAGATTTTTTTGAAAAATATGCACTTTTCGATACTCAACAGTATTGATTTTTCCACACTATTATGATACAATAGTTCATATAGAATATAATAGCATATGATTGAAATATTATTTTGACTATGTAAAATATAATTCTTATTCAGAAAAAGATTATCGTACACCAAGGAGGTTAACGTGAGCAAACGTATTCTTATCGGTGTAATCATCACTGATTGCCAAATAGATTTCCAGAAGGAAATACTACGCGGTGTTATTTCACAAGCTTTCAAAAGCAACTGTGACATAGCCGTAATCGCCCCACTGCATAACTTCTTCATGGACACGCCACATAAACAGGTGGAAAAGAAAATCTTCGACCTGATTCTTTCAAATAGATTTGACGGTTTCCTTTATGGAAGAAACACATTTTACGGAGAAGAAATCAAATCCTATATAGACAATCTTCTTGTGCGCTCCGGAAAGCCGGTAATGCTAATGGATTCTGCTGATCACAGAAGTTTTGAGACTACATCCATTGATGACTGTGCAGCTTTTGAGCAAATAACTGATCATCTTATTGATGTACACGGTTTCAGCAAAATTTATTGTCTTACCGGTCCAAAAAAGGAATTTGTTTCCGAAGAACGTCTCAAAGGCTATAAGAGTTCTATGAAAAAACATGGATTATTCTATGACAGGAACTATTGCTTCTACGGTGACTTCTGGCGCGAAGCAGCCAAAGATCTCGCAAAGCGGATTGTCAGAGGAGAAATAGAACGCCCTGAAGCTATAGTCTGCGGAAACGACTATATGGCAATTTCACTTGCAGAGGAATTCCTTAGTTCCGGAATACGCATACCTGAGGATATCGCTATAACAGGATATGATTCATCCGAGGAAGGATACAGCTTCACACCGTCTATAACCAGTTTCAGCAGACCAAACTTTCAGATGGGAGCTGAAGCGCTCAGACGTCTTTATCGTATCATTACAGGCAAGATCTGTAACAGAGTCCATAATGAAAACGGAGAGCTCCGCACAGGTCAGAGCTGCGGATGCCCTGAGGATCAGCGTGTAGTTCAGAGACTTCAGCGCCAGAACAAGATTAACGCGCGCTTTGAATCAAATATGCTCATGAGTGACATGCTCTTTGATATAACCAACGTCGACAATCCGGCTGATTTTGCTGACAGGCTCGACAACTACACATACTTTATCTATAAACTTCGAAATGTCACGCTTTGCCTGACAAGAAAATACATTGACTCTCCTCTGGGTAGTTTCACAGATAAACTAACATTTTCACCCGGTGACGATGTCAGAATGGTCCTTTCAAAATCCGCTGTCAAGCGTGAAGACGTTTCTGATGAATATTTCAGTTCATTTGATATTCTTCCGGCATTCAACAAGGAACGCGCTTTCCCTGTTGCTTACTACATATCCCCGCTCCACTACAACAGCAACTTCTTTGGTTATTCAGCCATATCTTTCGGAAAGGAACCAATCAGCTTCAGCACCCTTTATCTGCAGTGGATAAACTA
This sequence comes from Ruminococcus sp., assembly GCA_017960805.1. Classification (GTDB taxonomy): domain Bacteria; phylum Bacillota; class Clostridia; order Oscillospirales; family Ruminococcaceae; genus Ruminococcus. The sequence goes on along the minus strand of JAGCYM010000039.1, from coordinate 50,396 downwards.
TGTCAATGTCGCACTGGAACAGCTTCGTATCAAAGCGATGATGAACAGGACTATCTCCTCAGCAAATCGTGCGATGCTATATGACGAGGTAACCGGCCTATTAAACAGAAACGGCATGGAAAAAGCCATATCAGATCAGAAAAACGCTCTTTCATCAAAAGGAACAAATATCGACTTCATACGCATTCAGCTCACCGGTCTGAACAAGACCTACTTCCAGAGCGGTGAAGACAAATGCCAGCGCGTATTCGCTGCATTTGCGCAGAAACTGAGAGAATGTATCAAACCAGATGAGATCTGTGGAGCATGGTCAAATAATACCCTTGGAGTAGTGACACCTCTTCCCGAACGTGCCGGAGAAATATTCCAGGCACTTTCTGAAAAAGTCAAAGGATCCCAGTTCAGTGACGGAGAAAACTGCAATGTAGACTTTTCACTAGGCCTGTTCAGTCAGCAAATGACACCTGACGTAAGCCTCGGAAACGCGATGCACAAGGCAGCGATAAACAGACTGTTCAATTACAACATTTCTGAGAACACTGCAAATCCTCAGTTTGAAAAACTGTGCATGCTACGAAACAGGATAATGAAAAATCCTGAAAACCCATGGAACATAAGTGAAATAGCTGAGAGTCTCTACCTCAGCAAAAGCTATCTCCAGAAGATATACAAATCCTACTTCAACAAAAGTATAATTGAAGAAATGATTCAGTTCCGCGTTGAAAAAGCCAAAGAGCTCCTTACAAATACTGACATGACAGTAACAGAAATATCCAAGGAATGCGGATACTCCTCATACAATTACTTTGTTCGTCAGTTCAAGATTTCTGAAGGGCTTTCTCCATCTGAATACCGCAGCAAAAACAGAAAATGAAAATAGCAATGAGGCTTTTCTTCAGACCAGGATCTGAAAGAGAAAGCCTCATTTTCTGTATCTATTTCTTTTTAAGCAGGAAAAGACGGCCACTGTATGGTGGAATATCCATCTCAAGATCAGCATCATACTGACTGAATTGTGTGGTACCATGCGGTGTATCACCGCTATACAGCTGATCGTCAGAATCCAGGAGAAGTTCCGCTGTATACTCTTTGCCGATTGTAACATAGTAATCAAACTGGTACCAGTCAGAAAAGTTAAGCACCGTCAGAATATCACCATCAGCACTTTTACGTCGGATAGAATAAACACATCTGTCTGTGGATTCACAGTCCTCCCACATAAAATTGGTAGGATCATAATCATAGTGAAGAGCTTTGTACTTTAAATATATCCTGTTTAGCTCCTTTATGTATTCACGGAATGAATCATGCATAGGATATTTAAGCATATCCCAGTCCTGCTCACGCTTAACATCCCATTCACGGAGCTGCCCGAACTCATTCCCCATGAAATTCAGCTTTTTCCCAGGATGCGCTATCATATACATATAAAGCGCCCTTGCCTGCGGGAATTTCTCATCGTACTGGCCGTTCATCTTCTGCAGTATCGTTGCTTTTCCGTGTACTACCTCATCGTGTGACAGAGGCAGGATGTAGTGTTCATTGTAAAAATACAGCATTGAGAAAGTAAGTTTATGGTAGTCTCTTGTACGATACATTGGCGCACTCTGGAAATATTCAAGTGTATCATGCATCCATCCAAGATCCCATTTATAATCAAATCCCAGACCGCCATCAAATACAGGTGCTGCCACCTTCGGATGCGAAGATGAATCCTCTGCCGCAAGAATTGCTGACGGATGACGTGCCTTGAGACCGCTGTTCATATCCTTAAGCAACTGTATCGCATACCTGTTCTCACCGAGATACTCTCTTCCGTTCCAGTATATCATATTACGCACTGCATCCATACGCAGTCCGTCGAAATGATAAACAGAAAGCCAGTAATTTGCAGCCGACTGCAGGAAAGAACGCACCTCACCCTTTGAGTGCATGAAGTTCCGACTGCCCCATTCATTGTAAGCTGCTTCATCATCAGGATATTCATAGAGACGAGTACCATCATACTCGGTAAGAGCATAATGATCAACCGCGAAATGAACAGGAACAAAATCCATTATCACGCCTATGCCTTTTCTGTGGCATATATCTACAAATTCCATGAGCTGTTCAGGTGTTCCATAACGAGAAGTCGGAGAAAAGAATCCTGTTATCTGATATCCCCATGATTCATCACTTGGGTGTTCAGCGAGCGGCATAAGCTCTATATGAGTATAACCATACTCAAGAGCGTATTCGGAAATAACATCCGCAATTTCCGAATAACTGTACCAGCACTCCAGATTGCGTATTGTATCTGAAGCCATACCATTCTCATCAATTACCGGCTCATCCTTCTCATGGGGAACGAAGCCTTTTTTTCTTCTCCATGACCCGAGATGTATCTCATATATATTCAAAGGCTTGTCTCGGCAGTCAGTACGTTTCTCCATCCATTCGCTGTCACTAAAGGTGTAACCGTCAAGCCCACGGATAACCGAACAGGTACCAGGACGAACTTCCATGCCATATCCGTAAGGATCGCAATGATCAATGAAGTTGCCTTTTTTATCATATATTCTGTATTTGTAACGCATACCCTCATGGGCCTCCGGACACAACAGTTCGTAAAAGTGCCCGTCCTCAACAGGATTCATAAGCTCATCAGTCCAGTTGTTGAAGTCCCCTACAAGTGCAACCTTGCTTGCATTCGGAGCATAAGTTCGGAATAATGTTCCTTTATCAGTGATATGCGCTCCAAAATATTCATATGCTTCAAAAGAATCGCCTTTGTAAAATCCATAAATGTCCATGGTATGTCTCACTCCTAACAGATGAATTGTTACATCAGCTGTAATTTAGCGCAAGGCGGAAATCAACAGCTTCCGTGAACGGATCATAATAAATCTGCTCGTTGTCCTTATTTGCTATGAGATATGACTTTTTATAGAATACGGGAATAAAACCGTATCTTTCTATTATTCCGCGTTCAGCAGAGGTGTAAGCCTCTACTAGAGCATTTGTATCTGAACATTTTCTTAATACGGAAGTCAGTTCTTCTCCATCCGCCACATACTGAAGACAAGGGACCCGCTCGAACTGCGCTATTACTGACGTGCCATATCCGAGCTCGCCCTTCAGCGGATATAATGCAATACTGTAATCACCGCTTTCAATACGCTTAGAGTATTCTTCCTCTGTAACCTCATCAATTCCGATATAAGTGCCGAAAATACTCTGCCAATCCTGGGTAAGGATATGAAGTGCTGACGTATCAACAGTGCCGCCACATACAAGCACTTTTACAGCTTCAAGAGTTTCCACGCCAACTTCATTCTTTCCCTGTGTGAAACAACTCTGAGCTTCTTCACGGTCAAACAGATCAAAAGATCGATCAGACACTAGTTCACGGTAGCTTCTTCCGCTAAGGTTAACTGCCGGCGGAATTATTCCATATGCGACTTTAAGATCACTGTTTAGCCCCTTTGCCATTTTTTCACGATCAACTCCGAGAGCTATTGCCTTTCTGAGATTTTCATTAGAAAAGTATCTATCCTCTGGATTGAATATCAGACCTAGAGTAGTCGCACTTGTTCCATCAACTATATACTTCTTGGGGTTATATGGATTGCGGTTGGATGTTGTAAAGCACTCAGTGTTATCAGCTTTAAACTGAGCACGTATATCCTCTTCGTTCCACTCAATGCTGAAACTGAGAAGAGCAGGATTGATATCGTAAGTCTCGCTCCAATCAGCATCATTTCGTTTCATATAAAGGATATTATTATTGCCGTACGGATCAAAAAACCACTGACGAACAAAAAACGCTCCATTAGACATTACCGATCTGTCATCCAGTCCGTATCTTCCCTTAGTTGAGTCAAAGAACTCTTCGTTACAAGGATAGGCAGCGGGAGTTGACATCAGATAGAGAAATTCTGTATTCGGTTCATCAAGTACAATAACAAGAGTCCTGTCATCAGCTGCATATATCTCAGCATCACTCGGTGGAATAAGTCCACGCTCCACAAGTTCAGCGCCCTTAACACACGAAAAATCCTGAGCATAGGGTGATTTCATCTTAGGATCCAGCACCCTTCTCAGAGCGAACACATAATCCGCTGCTGTCACAGGAAAATACTCATCTTCCTCAATAACATCATTGTCATTAGTATCAAAGAACCAGAAATTGTCGTCACGTAGGTTGAATGTATATACCGTTCCATCTGTGGATACTGTATAGCTTTCTGCGTTGCAGCAAACTATGTTTCCTCCTGCGTCCACTCTCATGATTCCACTGTAAAGGTTCTTAATTACTGTGTTTGAAGATGGATCATCCGCAAACTGAGGATCAAGGCTCGATGGATTTCCATTAAGAACAGCTTTGTACTGATGTCCTGTTCCGCTTCCCTTATCCTCATTTCCACAACCTGTGATCATGGCTGCTAGTATCATTACGCTAATAATAAGCGGTGTTTTCTTCACAATTATCTCCGTTCCGCCGCAAAAACAAACAATCGGAGCTCCGCGGCAGGAGCTTCCGCATAAAAACAGAATCATCAGATACTTTTCCCCCGCCAACCAAAAGTCAGCGGGGGAATCTCTTTATTTTTGCACAGTTACAATAAATCCGTCGGAATTATTTCCGGATACGGTATATTCCTTGTCCTTCGGCACAGGTACGTCTGTATCGCCCTCAGCAGAAGCAGGTACATAATATATAAGGCTCACTGCTCCGTCAACCACAACTGTAAGCGGGTCTTCCTTAGTATGTGCCTTCAGCTCAGCAATATACTCCTCAAGGCACAAGCTGTTATCATGCATATATGTCGCATGAGGAGCTCCTACGTAACGATATGTGTAAGTCCTTGCCTTCTCACCGGTAGCCTCGTCCTTGCCTTCTGGATATCTCACAATAAAGCCATATCGGCAGGCGTTATCAGCAAACCAGCTATAGTCACCTTCCGCAGCAAAATATGAAGTGCTGCCATCGGATCTGATTATGAACATATCAAATGTACGTCCTGAATGATAGTCACAGTGACCAGCCTCAAAAGTGCTAGATTTGCCACTATTGTGACGGTCTACCTGTTCCTCGAATGTTCTGAAGCCGTCCTGAACGAACAGATCAGTATAATCATGCGGGAAAGTTCTTCCAAAATCCGCCGTCATTGCGTTGAGCTTCGAGATAACTTCTCTGTCAAGCTTCGTAACATAATCACCATGTGTATAAAAATCATTATGACTTGAGACAACTGTTAGCAGATCAAGGTCACCATCTATGAATTTATATTCATGATCGGCATTAACAAGAATGAGATTGCCCATGAAAATCTCATCATGTGTATGAGTCTCGGCAGTATAACCATCATCAACAGCCTTTGTTGCCTTCTCAGGCACAGCCTTTGTCGTTTCCTCCTTGACTCCATCCTCAGTTGCTTTTTCCTTTGAAGGTGCGGTAGTCTCCTGTGATGAATTCGTTTTAGGCTCAGGAGTTCTCTTTTCAAGCTTTTCGCCCTTACCGGTAATCGCCAGCACGCACGAAGTAATCAGCACGATGATAATGGTGAGAATAAGCGCCATAATAACGATACGGTCATATCTGACGCGATATCTTCTGCGCTGTCTGCGTCTTTCTCCCTTATTCATATTCTGTTTTCTCCTTGTCTTTCTTTTTCTTTATATATATTGTCGAAAGATCCTTTTGTTTACACGCAATACCTGCGCATAATAAATTATAACATAAACGCTCTGTGATGTAAAGAACTTTTTTTAATTTTGCAACATATTTTTCAAAAAGCTGCTCAACTGTCTGATCCGTCATCCAGAAGCAGCGCTGTAGCCTTCATGGCAACCCTCTTACGGAATTCAGTAGGAGTACAGCCTCGATGCTGCTTAAACTGTCGCATAAAATATGAATCACTTTCATATCCGCACTGTTCAGCTACTGAACTTACAGAAAGCTCTGTCTCAGAAAGGAGCTCTTCAGCATAAACGAGACGACTCTCAATAACGTCCTGTAAGAACGTTACCCCAAATGCATTAAGATAAATTCTATGAAAGTATGTCCTGCTTATATCAAGTTCCGTGCACAGTTCATCAACTGACCAGTCCCGCATAGGATCGTCATATATATCTTCTCTCAGCGCTTTGAAACGATGATATTTAGGGATGTCGCGAACAGTCTGCTGAACAGGCTCTGAACTGCACATATCTCCCATGCATATCAGTATCATGCGCATTGAAAGTTCCATGAACTCACTGTTTCGTCTTCCGTTTATTCCGCTTCTGACTTTCATGTTCTTAATAAGTGAAGCAATTACAAAATCATCAGCCAGATCAACAGGAACATCAAACGGAATATTCATCGAAGCCGCATACTGCTTATCAGCAGAGGATGGTTTGAACTGAACGATATCATACTTCATTGTCTTGCCGTCCTGGGGACGAAAATACTGTCTTCTGCTTCCGGTGTACATTATAACGGAGCTTCCCGTGCACAGTTTATCATTTCCGCCAAGATTGAATATAACCGGAGTTCTGAAAAGATAAAGACAGTAATCATCTGACATTTCTCCATATACAGTACCAGTTCGTCTGCACCCCAGAATTATTTTGGTGATTTTCATGCTGTTCTCCCCCCCTCAAGAACATCAGTCTAATACATCAAATCATTATCAAAAAGGGACGCTCTGAAAGAATATGATAGAACGTCCCAATTATCATTATTTCTTAAGCTTAACTGCTTCCTTAGCCTTATTTGCAATATTCTCAGCAGACAGGCCAAATTCCTTGAGAAGATCAACGGCAGGACCAGAATGGCCAAACTCATCGTTTACGCCGATCTTAACAACAGGAACAGGACAGCACCCTGTAACAGCATCCGCAACAGCAGAGCCTAAACCACCGATAATGCTGTGTTCCTCAGCAGTAACTATAACGCCTGTTTCCTTTGCACACTTGCAGATAAGATCCTTATCAAGAGGCTTTATAGTGTGGATGTTTACTACTCTCGCTGATATTCCTTCGGATGCAAGAGTATCAGCAGCCTGAATAGCCTCATTTACCATAAGGCCTGTAGCAACGATCGTAAGATCGCTTCCGTCACGCATAACCACGCCCTTGCCAAGCTCGAACTTATATGTTGCAGCATCATTTATCACCGGTACTGCAAGACGGCCGAAGCGCATGTAAACCGGACCATTGAAATCAAGCGCAGCCTTGACAGCAGCTCTGGCTTCAACATCATCACATGGGTTGATTATTGTCATACCGGGAATTGTGCGCATAAGGGCTATATCCTCATTGCACTGGTGTGTAGCACCGTCCTCACCAACGGAAATTCCTGCGTGAGTTGCACCTATCTTAACATTAAGATGAGGATATCCAATGGAATTACGTACTATCTCAAACGCGCGTCCCGCAGCGAACATAGCAAATGTGCTGGCAAAAGGTATCTTGCCGCAAGCAGCAAGGCCAGCAGCTACACCCATCATATTAGCTTCTGCGATACCGCAGTCAAAGAAGCGGTCAGGGTAAGCCTTCTTGAAAATACCTGTTTTTGTAGCAGCAGCAAGGTCAGCGTCGAGAACTACGAGGTCCTTGTATTCTTCAGCGAGATCTCTGAGAGCCTCACCATAACTTTCTCTGGTAGCTTTTTTAATAACATCTGCCATAGTCTTAGTCCTCCAATTCCTTTAACTGCGCTGTGAGCTCTGCCATTGCCTGATCATACTGTTCCTTATTCGGAGCTGTACCGTGCCAGCCAACCTGATTTTCCATAAATGACACACCTTTGCCTTTGGTTGACTTCTGAACGATTACTACCGGCTTTCCGCTAACAGAATCAGCCTCATTGAAAGCACGCTCGATATCATCAAAATCATGAGCATCCATTGTTATTACGTGCCATCCGAAAGCAGCAAACTTATCAGTTATAGGCTCCGGAGAACATACTTCACTTATCGGTCCGTCTATCTGAAGGCCGTTATTATCAACAATGGCAACGAGATTATCAAGTTTCTTGTGAGACGCAAACATTGCTGCTTCCCAAACCTGACCCTCTTCTATCTCACCATCACCAAGAATAGAATATACTTTATAGGATTTGTTATTGAGCTTTCCTGCAAGAGCCATACCGCAAGCCGCAGAAATGCCCTGTCCGAGAGAACCGCTAGACATATCTACGCCGGGAATATGGATGCATGGGTGTCCCTGTAAAAGAGCACCTATATGGCGGAGAGACTTTATCTCCTCCTCAGGGAAGTAACCCTTGAGTGCAAGAACGGAATACAGCGCAGGAGCTGTATGACCTTTTGAAAGAACAAAACGGTCTCTGTCTGCGTTCTCAGGATCCTTCGGATCAACGTTCATCTTGTCATAGTAGAGATATGTCAGTGTGTCGCTTATCGAGAGAGATCCGCCCGGATGACCGGACTTTGCGTTATATGTTCCCTCGATAACGCCCATTCTCACCTTACAGGCAAGCTTCTGCAATTCTTTTTTCTTTGATGCGTCCATAATTACCTCCGTTTATTATAAGCCTACGGCTTTATTTACTATAATATCTATCAGTTCCGCAACAGCACCTTCATCATTGGTACTTGTAAGAACTATATCCGCAGCCGACTTCACACACTTCTCAGCATTGGCAGGACATGCTCCGATATCCGCCGCCTGCACCATTTCAAGGTCATTGTCAAAGTCGCCTATTGAAACAAATGTGAAGCCTTCAAAGCCTTTGAGTTTTCTGTATTCAGTAAGTGCAGATCCCTTGCTGACTCCTAAAGGGAGCATTTCAAGGAAAATATCTGCGGATCTTACGAAATCTGCCTTTTTGTCAAAGCCAAACTGCCGAGTCAGTACTTCCATATGCGGAACATCCTCGGGAGCCAGTGAAAACAGGACCTTCAGCCATCCGCCCTCTTCTATTTCAGGAAGGCTCACGTATTCGGGAATAATATTACACAGTCTTGTATGCAGCTGCTGATACTCAGTATTGCTGAATACATAAGTTCCGTCAGTACGAAGTACTTCTCCTCCTGCTTCGGGCATAGCCTCCAAAAGTTTTATGGCCATTTCTCTGCACTCAGGCGGAAGCGGATGAGTATACAGCGTTTCTCCGCTTACATAATCGTGTATAGCAGCGCCATTATACATTATAACTGGTTCGCGAAGCCCAAGAATTTCAACGAACTGAGTAAATGACTGTATAGTACGTCCGGTCGCGACGGTAAAACGTCCTCCCAGAGAAGTGAAATGCTCTATCGCCTTACGGTCAGTATCACTTATCTCCTTTTTAGAGTTGAGAAGTGTGCCGTCCATATCGCTGAGCAGTATCACCTTCGATATATCTTCAAACAAATGATCACATCTTTTCAAGCTTGTTCAGTACTGAGACGAAGTATTCAGGAAGATCACTCGTGAACTCCATATACTCGCCTGTTGATGGATGGATGAATCCTATTTTTCTGGCATGAAGGCACTGACCTTCTATACCTTTAAACGGTTTTCCGTATACTCCGTCGCCCAGTACAGGATGACCGATATATGACAGATGGACACGTATCTGATGAGTACGTCCGGTTTCAAGACGCAGCCTCACGTGTGCATATCCACCATATTGCTTAATAACAATGTAATGCGTAACCGCATTACGGCTGTTTTCGTTAGTTACACACATCTTCTTGCGATCAGTCTTGTGACGACCGATAGGAGCGTCAACAGTTCCTTCGGGTTCCTTGAAGTAACCACAGGCAACTGCCTCATATTCCCGCGTAAAGCTGTGTTCTTTTATCTGCTGCGCAAGGTGAAGGTGAGCGGCGTCGTTTTTGGCGACAATCAGCAATCCGCTTGTATCCTTGTCTATCCTGTGAACTATACCCGGACGGATAACTCCGTTAATTCCGGACAAGCTGTCGCCACAGTGATGAAGCAGCGCATTAACAAGTGTTCCGGTATAGTTTCCATGAGCAGGATGGACCACCATTCCCTTTACCTTGTTTACAACCAGAAGATCACTGTCTTCAAATACAATATCTAACGGTATATCCTCAGGAACAGCATCCATGGGCTCAGGTTCAGGAATTTCGACTTCTATAGTCTCACCACCGCGGATCTTATAATTCTTGCTCACTGACTTGCCGTCTACCCGAACAAGTTCTTCTGAAATCAGGCCCTGAATAGCGGAACGTGTCAGCTCAGCAATATTGTCCGAAATATACTTATCTATTCTTGTCCCTGCAGTTTCAGCACCGCATACAAGCTTAAGCATATCACTCATTTCAGATCTCCGTTTTCTCTGCTTCTAGCTTAGCTGCCTTCTTCGCTTTCTCAATCTTCGGATCAATAAAGATCATATAGATTATAACAAATATAAAAGCAAATGTCACACATATATCCGCAACATTATAAATCGCAAAATGCACGAATTTGAACTCGAACATATCAACAACATATCCGAATCGTATGCGGTCAATAAAGTTTCCGATGCCTCCGGCAACAAACAGCATTATTGAAAAGCTGAGGAATTTAGACCTTTTCAGTGCCATAATCATTCCTACAATACCGAGAACTATGACAAGAGCAGTGAATCCGATAAGAAACCATCGCTGACCTGACATGCTGCCAAATAAAGCACCATCATTCTCAAGATATGTCAGATTGAGCACCTTGAAGCTTCCGAAGTGTATAAAATCAATACTGCCGACAGGTTTGAGCGACACGACTGCCCAGTGTTTGACAAGTTGGTCAATCGCAACTAGCACTGCGATAACAACAAGGAGTATTACTGCCATATTTATCCTTTCGCAAACATTGCCTGTCACATCTTCTGTGGCAGGCAATATCATTCTAATTTATATCTCTACAGCTATTGCACATCTCTCACAAAGAGTAAGATGTGCACTGTTTTTGCCGACATAGCATGAATAGCACCAGCAACGCTCGCACTTATCACCATCTGCCTTAGCGACTTCAAATGATGTCTCGCCGTCAGCCTTAACAACTTCTACTCCGGAAACTATAAGGATATCCTTGAGGCTGTCCGCAAGAGAAACATATCTGTCATAATCAGCTGCGGAGGAATTGATAATGATCTTAGCCTCGAGCGACTTACCGATAGTCTTAGCGTTTCTTGCTTCCTCAAGAGCCTTGTTTGCTCCGAGTCGGGTATTGTATATGAATTCCCACTTGTCAGCGAACTCTGTGCTGAAATCGATGCCGCTCTTCTCAGGCATCTGATTCAGGAATACACTTTCCTTGTCATCAGCAGAAGTATGTGGCATAAACTGCCAGATTTCCTCAGCTGTAAATGAAATGATAGGAGCAGCGAGTCTTGCAAGTGCGCTCAGAATGCGATACATTACGGTCTGAGCAGCACGTCTGAGATCACTGTTTTCCTTCTCACAGTAAAGTCTGTCCTTGATTATATCAAGATAGAAGTTAGACATGTCAACAACGCAGAAATTGTGGATGGCATGGAATGCGATATGGAAATCATACTTCTCATATCCACCCTTCACGTCGTCAATCAGCTTATCAAGCTTCATTAAAGCCCACTTGTCAAGTTCTGTGAGCTTATCATCGGAAACACAATCCTTGTCAGGATCAAAACCTGTACCATTTCCAAGGTTTCCGAGGATAAATCTTGCTGTATTACGTATCTTCTTATAAGCGTCTGAGAGCTGGCTCAGTATAGGCTTAGAGATACGGATATCACTGTGATAATCAGAGGAAGCAACCCATAGACGAAGGATATCTGCACCATACTGGTCAGTTATCTCACTTGGATCAATACCGTTGCCGAGCGATTTATGCATGGTTTTTCCTTCGCCATCAACAACCCAGCCGTGGGTACATACTGCCTTATAGGGGGCAGTTCCCTTGTATACAACCGAAGTCAGAAGTGATGACTGGAACCATCCGCGGTACTGATCAGCACCCTCAAGGTACAAATCAGCAGGCCATGAAAGGCTGTCAAATTCATCCATTACAGAAGTATGTGAAACACCACTGTCAAACCATACGTCCATGATGTCATATTCCTTGACAAATTCACTGCATCCGCACTCGCACTTTACAGAAGAAGGAATGAACTCACTAACTTCCTTTGTCCACCATGCATCTGAACCTTCCTTACGGAAGAGATCAGCAATAGCAGTAATAGTCTCATCATTTACGATCGGCTTTCCGCAGTCCTTACAGTAGATAACTGGAATCGGAACGCCCCATGTTCTCTGACGTGAGATACACCAGTCACTTCTGTCACGTACCATTCCCTTGATACGATCCTCGCCCCACTCAGGAATCCACTGAACGCTCTCGATAGCTTTTATTGCATCATCCTTAAAACCGTTTACTGAGCAGAACCACTGCTCGGTAGCACGATAGATAATCGGGCTGTTGCATCTCCAGCAGTGTGGATACTGGTGAACTATCTTCTGAGTTGCTAGCATTGCGCCAAGTTCTGTAAGCTTTGCAGCGATAGCCTTGTTAGCCTCATCAGTATCTAAGCCGGCAAACTCACCAGCCTCTTCTGTCTGCTTACCTTTAGCGTCAACACATACAATTATGCCGATGTCATCGTAGTTCTTGCAAACCTCAAAGTCCTCAACACCATAACCAGGAGCAGTATGTACACATCCTGTACCTGATTCAAGTGTTACATGATCACCAACGATTATTGGTGACGGACGATCATAAAGAGGATGCTTTGTCTTCATGCCCTCGAGCTCTGCGCCAGTAAAGATATGCTCAGTGGTATACTCTGTGATACCAGCAGTCTCCATTGTTGTCTTTACGAGCTCTTCAGCCATTACGTAGTACTCATCGCCTACGTGAACAAGTGTATAGTTATACTCGGGGCCGAGGCAGATAGCAAGGTTACCAGGGATGGTCCAAGTAGTTGTTGTCCATATTACAAAGAATATCTTTGAAAGGTCAAGACCGAGACCGGAGAATATACCCTTATCATCAGTTACATTAAACTTTACATAGATAGAGTAGCAGGGATCATTGGAATACTCAATCTCAGCTTCAGCAAGAGCGGTATTACAGTCAGGACACCAGTAAACAGGCTTAAGTCCCTTGTACATATAGCCCTTTTTAGCCATAGAACCGAATACCTCAACCTGTCTTGCTTCGTACTCAGGACGAAGTGTAAGGTATGGATAGTCATAGTCGCCCAGTGAGCCCATTCTCTTGAACCCCTTCATCTGGTTAGCAACCTGAGTCATGGCATAGTCACGACAATGCTTTCTCAGCTCAATAGGCGGAATAGCGCCATCCTTAACTCCGATAGTCTTCATAGCCTTAAGCTCGATAGGCAGACCGTGAGTATCCCAGCCAGGGACATATGGAGCGCAGAAGCCTGTCATGTTCTTATACTTCACGATAAAGTCCTTAAGGGACTTGTTAAGAGCGTGGCCGAGGTGAATATCACCGTTTGCATACGGAGGGCCATCGTGAAGGATGAACGTGGGCTTGCCCTTGTTTTTCTCTATCATCTTGTAATAGAGCCTCTCACTTTCCCATTTTTCAAGTGTTTCTGGCTCTCTCTTGGGCAGATTTCCTCGCATTGGGAATTCTGTTACAGGTAAATTTAGAGTAGCATTGTAATCCTGTGCCATTGGTATTCTGATCGTCTCCGCGCGGGAGCGATCCTCCTTTCAACCGATTTCGTTATTATTTAATTGATTGTTATCAGCCTTCAACGCCGTTAGCAACAGCGTTTGCTATATCCTCAGCAGTTTCTGTAGGATCTACATCATCATCGTAAGATTCAGGCATAGATGAAATCATCTCAAGGTGAGCCTTATACATATCGAAGAGGCTCTTCTTGAATTCAGCTACCTGTCTGCGTGCATCGATAAGAGCTTCCTTCTCCTTAGCGATCTCAGCTCTGTTCTTCTCCATTGCTTCAGCGTGCTGACGAACTGCTTCGTCTTCAAGCTGATCAGCCTTAGCCTGTGCCTCAGCAATGATCTGCTCTGCCTTATCGTTAGCATCGTTGAGAACCTGATGACCCTGCTTCTGAGCACCAAGGAGAGCGTCCTTAAGAGCATCTTCATCCTTCATGTACTCTCTAACCTTGTCAGCAAGGATCTGGATCTTATTGTTAGCCTCTGCTCGCTCGCGCTCCATTTCATCAAGCTCTGCCTCGAGCTGGGAAAGAAATTCGTCAATTTCTTCCTGCTTGTAACCAAACGCAGCTTTTTCAAACCTTTTATTTCTTACGTCTTTTGATGTTATCATGGTCATTCACCTCTAAATAAATTTTTTCAGAATTATGTGTATACGGCCTTTTTTTGTCTCGCCGTTAATACCCGAAAGAATAAATCTGCCGCAACCCCTGACTGAGAGAATATCTCCCTCACTCAATTCTTTTGATATTGAAACTGCAGTAGTATGATTCACGTCCACCCTGTCCGTGCGGATAAGCTCTGCCGCTTTTTCGCGGCTTATCCTTGCCGCGAGGCTGACAACGCAGTCAAGCCGCAGAGAGGCGACCGTACCGCTCATATCCTGATATTTCTGAGCATTTACCAATTCAAACTTTCTGCTGTCAGTAACCTTAACTCCGACGCGTCCTATCTTCGTAACCGAAGCTGTTATCGTCTCAGCAGCAATATCCGTAACCAGAGTCTGGGCTATACCAGCATCAGCGACTATGTCTCCGATCACCTCACGTCTCAGCATCTGAGCCATGAATGAACCGAGAAAATCCCTGTGTGTCAGCTTGTCCTCTTCACGATAGGTGAAAGTTAGACATTTCATTGGAAAAAGCTCTTTTACCTCATCTCCGAGGTAATCTGGGTAAACAGCCAGCATTTTTCGCCTAGCTCCGTCATATCCACCCCATAGCAGATATTTGAGCGAACCTGCGTTGGCCCTGCACCAAAGCTCTGCCTCTACGCACTGTCTTTCATCAAAGAAAGACGAAAACACAGGAACATAATCCCTGTCGCAGCGGCTCACCATATCTGCGAGCTTTGCGAAAAACAGCTTATCAGGCTGTGTATCCATCAGATGAATACGCCGTTGTTCTCCAGCTCACCAACGAGGTCCTCGCCGATGAAGCCGACATTGTATGGCGTAATGATGTATGTGAGGTTCGCAACAGGCTTGAGGCTTCCGCCGTTAGCGTAGGCAACACCTACGAGGAAGTCGATAATTCTTCTCTTATTTTCAGGAGAAGCTGTCTCAAGGTTGAGAACTACAGTCTTCTTAGCAATGAGATGATCAGCAATCTGCTTTGCATCTGTGAAAGCCGATGGCTTTACAAGAACGACCTGGAGCTGTGCAGTAGTCTGAATATTAACTACCTTGTTTCTTCTTCCGCTCGAAGAGCTACCGCCCTCTGCTGCAGCAACAGCTTCCTCATGCTCAAAAGCGGCAGCTGCACGCTCAGCTCTGGGATCGCCATGGATCGGAGAATCAGCGAAATCTGCTTCTTCATCCTCAGCAGCAAAAAAGAAGTCCTTGATATTCTCGAACAGTTTCATAATTTACTCCATTCTCCGCATATTATTTTATATTTCTGTAACTGCCGCGCTCCATGCGGAGGGACGCGTCAGCTTGCATTGCCATGATATATCATTTCCGCCATTCAGCGGTTCTGAACGTTTGCCAGAGAAGAGATCACTTTTTTGAGTAGTCCCTCGCTCCGAATAGTCCTGTGCCGATACGCACAAGCGTTGAACCATGTCTTACAGCATCTGCATAATCATGAGTCATGCCCATGGAGAGCACGTCCATTTCTGATCCTGCAGAAGTCGTATCCTTGATCTTGTGGAAGAGTTCCTCCATTCTTCCAAGGAATATATCTCCAGAAGCAGGAGGCGGTATTGTCATCAGTCCACGTACTCTCAGGTTCTCCATTGAAACTGCTGCTTCAATAAGTTCCAGAAGTCCGTCGGGAGCTATACCACTTTTTGATTCCTCTCCGCCGATATTTACCTCGCAGAGTATATCCATTGTTTTATTATGTGCCGATGCAAGCCTGTTTATTTCCTGTGCCAGCTTAATGCTGTCAACAGACTGAATCATTGTCATCGGCTCAATTATGTATTTAACCTTGTTTGTCTGCAAATGTCCAATGAAATGTATCTCAGCAGAACGATCATATGCCTCCTGCTTTGAGAGGAATTCCTGCACCCTGTTCTCGCCGAGCAGTGTAACACCGAGCTCAACGGCACGATTAACTATCTCAGGAGCAACGGTCTTTGTGACCGCCATTATGCGTATGTCCTCTGCATTCCTTCCGCATTTATCAGCCTCTTCTGCAATATTTTCACGTATTGCAGCAAGATTATCATTTACAAAACTGTATTCATCAGTCATCTGCGTCAACTCCTTCTATCAGGATATCGTCATACAGAGACAGATATGAAGAATCATCTTCATGTACTTTTGAGAGCACGTAATCGCTTCCCTCATATATAACATCTATCTTCTTGAAAGTTATCTGTTCACCCTTCATGATGTAAACGCCCTTATAGTTAACAGTCGTTGTTGCCGGCTCAGCACCATCTTCAGAAGCATTCTTGTCAGCCTTGGTCACATCCGCAAAGCGAATCGACTCTCGCGGTACCTTCAGCCCATGATACTCGCCCTTTATTATCTCACACTTCTCAACGCGATGTTTAACAAGGTCATAATTGAACTGGTCACACTCAAGAATAATGATACTTTTTGTTGCGTCGCCCTCGTCTCTTACGTCTTTGATCACTGCACTGAACGTATCAGCAGATGAATCAAATCTCAGTTTTACATTACTGCCGATCGCATATTCCTTTCGGGAATTATCAATAACCCCGGCAAGATACCAGCCATATCCGTCAATAAGCTTTCCGACAACCTGCTTATCATCGCTCTTGCGGTCAACGATACTGTTCAGCTGAGCAACTGTCAGACTGTCAAGTTTTTCTGGAGTAAGCTCTTTTTCATAACCATCACAGTAACTTACAAAATATGCCGAACGAGGAGATTTAAGCACCTCTGTTGGCTTGGTCGATTCCGACTTGAGCAGAGCAAGCTCCGCGTTCAGATCGGTAATCTGCTGATTGAAGCCGCTAACCTGCTTGGTTATGATCTGATATGTACTCATGTCAACGACCAGATTCTCCATGTTTTTCTTAAGAGTTTCATAGTCGTGCATGTCTCGGCTGTAAATAAGACTTCTGTAATTCTCTTCAATACTGGAAGAGAGTGTGGAAGGCTGTGCAGACTCGATAGTACCCGGGTTCTGTATCTTCTTCAGTATATCGAGTTCTTTGGTGAGTTTCTCTATCTCTCTGTTTCTGCCGATCTGTGCATCATCAGGATATACCTCAGCAATAATGGTTCCATTACCAAGCTTGCCGCCATCAGCAACATTATAGCTTATGATACCATTGCCGCTGTAAAGACGTACTTCCTCGCTTCTGATAAAGACGCCTGTAAGTTCCTTGGAAGATACAGCATCTGACATAAGCGCCACGGCAGTTTTTTCTTGTCTGTTACGGAAATTGTAAACGATACTGATAAATATTATCAGAAGCAGTACGAGAACACCATTCCTCAGTATTTTCGAGATAATGCTGCTGTCTGATTTATTCGTATTCATTCACGTCACCGCTTATTCACTCTTATCTGTTGTATCGAGAATTGAAACGGATCTGGCAGGAATAATTGTTGAAATAGCGTGCTTATAAACAAGCTGCTGTTTTCCGTCGCAGTCAAAGATAGCCACATAGCTGTCAAATCCTCTTACCATACCCTTGAACTGGAATCCGTTTGTAAGGATAATAGTAACTACAATCTTTTCCTTTCTGCACTGGTTAAGGAAAACATCCTGCAAATTAATCGTTTTGTTCATACACATTCTCCATTCCTTTATGGTTTTCTCATCAACGGAAGCAGGTGCTATCCGCGTGAGGGCATACCTATCCCATCAGGATAAAAATACACACAATACATTATATCACACTCTGCCGTAATATGCCATAGCTTTTTTAGATTTTTCTAAAATTTCATATTTTTTACTAAAATCATCGATAATAATCCACCTGATACGTTCATTTCTTCTAAACCAGGTAAGCTGTCTTTTCGCATAACGACGCGTTTCCTGCTTGATTTTGTCGATACAATCCTCTATAGTCATTTCGTTTTCAAAGAATGGAATCAGTTCCTTGAATCCGATCGCATTCGCAGCGGTTTTAATGTTTCCTTCATTATAGACTGCCCTTGCTTCCTCGACAAGTCCGGCTCTGACCATTTCATCAACTCTCAGGTTTATCCGGTCATAAAGCTTTGATCTATCTTCAGCGTTCAGGCCGATAATCAACGAATCATACTGGCTTTCTTCAGATACGCTCTCCTCCTTGAGTTCGCTGAAAAGCCTGCCTGTAAGATGTATGACCTCAAGAGCACGCACAACACGAACAACATTATTCATGTGTATTGATTCCGCCGCAACAGGATCAGCCTTGACCAGTTCTTCATACAAGGTCTCGTTCCCCATGTTTTTAGCCTTTTCATACAGACTTTCCCGATATGCAGGATCGCTCTTCATTTCTGAAAACTTAACATTATTCAGCAATGAATCCACATATAGTCCGGTACCTCCGACAATTATAGGAAGTTTCCCTCTGCTCAGAATATCCTCGATAATACCGCGTGCCATCTTCACGTAATCCGCAGCAGAAAAAGGGGTATCCCTGTCCAGAACACTGATAAGATGATGTGGTATCCCCTGCATCTCCTCTTCAGTTGGCTTTGCCGAAGCAATATCCATTCCCTTGTATATCTGTATTGAATCAGCGGATACGACCTCACCGTCATATTCTTTAGCAAGTTCTACGCCAAGCCATGTCTTTCCGGATGCTGTCGGACCAACAACAGCAAGAACAAATGGTTTGTCACTCATTCTATCACACTCCAAAATGATGTGGGGCGCACAATGTGCGCCCTTCAGGATACAGTACTTCTATTGATTCTCAAAAGTTTCTTACTCCGCAGTTCTCTTTTCATCCTCATCCTCATCGTCGTCTTCATCAAGCTCTTCTGATATAGTCAGATTATCATTTCCAAACACATTCGAGTATATTTCAGTCAGAGCTTTCGCGCATACTGTTGCTGCAAGCACACCCGGAACAAAAACTATGCAGAATAGAGCAGTCAATCTCACAAAACGGTTTTTGCTCTTTACAAGATTCGGCTTTCTGACCAGAATAAGTGTTACCGCTATGAACGCAACCAAGAAAATGACTGCTGTCACCAATGTCTTGTCACTTATGTGAAAATGCATCACAATCCTCCTATGTACGTTTAAACTGATGATCTATATTATATTTTGTCATTGTAAACATCACCGGACGTCCATGAGGACAATGACGGATGTTTTCGTTATAACAAACCTGTTCTGCAAGGGACTGCAGCTCTTCAGGTGAATTCTTGTCATTCGCCTTAATTGCCGATTTGCATGCTACTGTATGGAGCATATCATCGAGCAGTCCTGACTGTGGATTAACCTTGTTCATGCGCAGATTATTAGCAACTTCACAGATTATATCCTCAATATCCGCTTCCATAATGAAAGTAGGAACAGCTGTCGCAACAATACAGGGTCTCTGTGAAAAATCAAATGAGAATCCTAGATCAGAAAGCAGTTCCTGCTGACTTTCCATCGCATCTATTTCCTCAGCCGTAAGCAGAACCTTAATTCCCGTAAGAAGGCTCTGACTGTACTGCCGACAATTACGGCTTCTCAGACGTTCAAAAATTATTCTCTCATGAGCAGCATGCTTATCAATCATTATCATCTTTCCGCCGCTTTCGCATATTACATAGAGACCGAAGAGTTCACCTACCACGCGGATACTTGGGAATTCTTCACGCAGCGGATCAACGGGCTCGGGATTCTTTTCCTGTACCGGCTCAGTTTTTTTCTCAAACGAACCAGTGCTGATATATTTAAATCCTTCAACCGGGACCTCAGATTCAAGTTTTTGAGGTTCAGCAGGCTTTGATTCTATTTTTACAGGCCTTTGTTCATACTTTGCCGCAACCACTCCGCTCTCTCCGAAGTGCTCAAAAGGTCGGATCCCGACTACAGGCAAGTCTTCTGTATCAGCTTCATCAGGAGGTGTAAATACAGTTTTAGCCTGAGGACCAGAAGACGTTTCCGAAGGAACAACGTTCTTCTTGTCAATACTATCAACAGACTTTCCACCAGACGCCTCAACCAGTCTGGAAGCAGTTATCTCCCGCTCTTTTTTTTCTATTTCCTCAATCGGAGTAAATATCATTTCCTGCTGGACAGGAGGCTCTTCAGGAATAGGTTTAGTCCAGTCTGTTTTGGGTTTTAGTTCAAACTCATAAATCAGCCCATCGTTCATCAATGCGTTCTTAACACCAAAGTATATAGCATCAGAAACATTTTTCTCATCAGCAAAGCGGACCTCTGCCTTGGCAGGATGTATATTTACGTCCATAGCCGAGGGAGCAAGATCTATCATCAATACACATGCGGGAAATTTCCCGGTCATTATCAGATTTGAATAAGCGTTCTCGAGAGCCGCTGAACACAGCTTTGAGCGCACATATCTGCCATTAACGAAGAAATTCTGAAAAGCCCTGTTGTTACGGGAATACAATGGCTTTATAACATATCCACTGACATGAACACCACTGAACTCATAGTCACACTGGATCAGATCACGCGCGAAATCCCGACCATAGACTGCATAGATCGCTGAAAACAGTTCTCCGTCACCAGCAGAATTAAACTCCATACGATTGTCACGTATGAATTTGAAAGCAACTGACGGATGCGAAAGAGTGATCTTCTGCATGATATTACTGATTGCATTTGCCTCAGTAACATCCTTTTTCATGAACTTTGCTCTGGCCGGAACATTATAGAAAAGATCACGTATGATAATGGTCGTACCGTCAGGACAGCCGCTTTTTTCATGGGATTTCTCGACGCTTCCCTCTATTGTGTAAAGAGTACCATATGTTTCTTCCTTACGCTTGGTCATAACCTCAACTCTGGCTACAGCAGAAACGGAGGCTAAGGCTTCGCCTCTGAATCCAAGAGTATGTATATCATCAAGATCGCTTTTAGTGACTATCTTGCTTGTCGCATGGCGCAGAAAAGCTGTCGGAACATCCTCATAGTCCATTCCGCAGCCATCATCGGTAACACGCATATATGTTGTTCCACCGTTCTTTATTTCAACGGTGATATGAGTAGCTCCAGAATCAATGGAGTTTTCCACAAGTTCTTTTATTACTGAAGCAGGTCTTTCAATAACCTCACCTGCGGCGATGAGCTCAGATATCTCTTTGCTCAGAACATTGATATGCGCCATTCGACTTCTCCTTTACCTGATTTTTTGATTAACTTCTCAAACCTGTAATAAATCTCAGTAAACTATCTGAATTTTCAGCCTGGAACGGGAATTTCCTCGTATCCTTCAGCGGAAGATAAATCTTATAAAAATACTTTTTTCCGTCCTGAATCCCTTTGATCTGGATATACTGCTGTGGGAGCAACAGCATTTTCCGGGATTCCACGGAAGTCACTGTCTCTCCTGTGAGAATAATCTGCCTTCTTCCCATTAGATTGTCCTGTATCAGCAGAAGTTCCCCGTTATCAGTATATGCAGCATAGCCAGGACGCCCGTTCTTATTTGAAGCCAGGAATCCTGAAAAATCATTGATTGATATATAGCAGGGAGCATTATACTCAACACCGAATTCTCCCAGCATTTCATTCATTATTTCATCATTGGAACTCAGATTCATTATTATCCTTCCATTACTGCTAGCATATCCGCAAGCAGACTGCGGCATTCTGCGTCTGAGAGCTCTTCAATATTAGTACGTCCGAGCATGTCGAGCGCAGCTTCACGTCCAAGGCTGCCAAAACTGATCTGGCCACCATCATCATGTACTATGTTATTCTTTTCGGATGCATGTGAACGTTCCATCTCTTCAAGCAGCTCTTTAGCCCTTGTCACGACCTTGGACGGAAGTCCAGCCAGTTTTGCGACATCAACTCCATAGCTCTCATCTACTCCGCCTCTAACTATTTTACGCAGGAAACGGATAGTTCCGCCATGCTTGTTTACAGCGATGCTATAGTTCTTCACGCCCTCCAGTTCATTCTCAAGCCCGATAAGCTCATGATAGTGAGTTGCAAACATAGTCTTGCACCCAAGTTTCTTGGACGTGCAGATATGCTCTGCAACGGCACGCGCAATGCTTACACCGTCAAATGTTGATGTACCTCTTCCAACTTCATCAAGAATGACAAGGCTGTCAGGTGTTGCATTTTTCAGTATATCAGAAACTTCACTCATCTCGACCATAAATGTTGACTGTCCGGCTGTAAGATCATCAGAAGCTCCAACACGGGTAAAGATCTTGTCTACGACAGAAATCTTTGCTGAATCCGCAGGAACAAAGCTGCCGACCTGTGCCATCAGAACTATCAAAGCAGTCTGACGCATATATGTTGATTTACCAGACATGTTCGGACCAGTGATTATTTCCATCCGGTCTGCTTTCTTATCAATATAGGTATCATTCGGAACGAACATCTCATCCTCAAGCATAAGCTCAACAACAGGATGGCGCCCCGCTTTGATATCAATAGAACCATCAATTGCAATATTCGGTTTTACATAATTATTACGGATTGCCACATCGGCGAATGAGCAGAGCACATCAACCGCAGCTACTGCTGAAGCGGTTTTCTGAACTGGCTCAAGCCTTGTTGCAAGGAAGTCACGGACTTCAGCAAATATATCAGCCTCAAGCTGAAGTGCCTTGTCCTTTGCACCGAGGATAGCATTCTCGGCATTCTTTAATTCCTCAGTTATGAAACGCTCCGCGTTAGCAAGAGTCTGTTTACGTATCCATCCCTCAGGAATGAGTTCATAATATGAACGCGTTACTTCAAGGTAATAGCCAAATACACGATTATATCCGATTTTAAGGTTCTTGATACCTGTCTCATCTTTTTCACGCTGTTCGATCTCGGCAATTATATCCTTGCCATGATTCATTATATGGCGAAGCGAGTCAAGTTCCTCATTGAATCCGTCTTTTATAACGCCGCCGTCCTTTACTGATATTGGAGGTTCTTCAATGATAGCGTTCTCAACAAGCTTTACTATCTCATCAAGTGTTGATATCTCTGAATCGAGTCTCGCAAGAAGCTTTGAACCGGCCAGCCCCGCAAGTTCTTTTTTCAGTGCCGGAAGCTGCATTGCCGTCGCTGACAGTGAACGCAGATCACGAGGGGTTGCTGATTTATACATGACCTTGGTCATGAGACGCTCAAGATCATAGACACGTTCAAGAAGTGCCTGCATATCAGCTAGTGAAACGCTCTTCTTGTACAGAGCATCAACTGCGTCAAGACGCTCAATGATTCTCGCCGGACTCTTGAGAGGCTGTTCGAGCCAGCTTCTAAGCATGCGGCGTCCCATTGACGTCTTTGTCTGATCGAGAACCCACATGAGCGAGCCTTTTTTCTCTTTACTTCTCATGGTCTCGGTAAGCTCAAGATTCCTTCGCGCATTGAGATCAAGCCCCATATACGCGTCCCCCTGCATGAGCTGAATTGAAGTGAAACGAGAAACGGTAGTTTTCTGTGTTTCACGTATATAGTCAAAAAGGCCACATACCGCATAACAGTCTGCGCCATCATGGGAAATTCCAAGTTCTGTCATAGACTGAACATCGAATATCTGCTTAACATAATCCGTTCTTTCTGGAGTACAGAAACAGTCAATATCTCGCTGAGTAACAGCACATTCAAGTCTGACTTTTATAAACTCAGCAACATTTTTCATTGAGAAGAAGCTCTCCGGAAATACTATCTCTGCAGGTCTGCAACGTGAAAGCTCATTGATCACATCAGCTTCCATATCCTTGCCTTCAAACAGGCACAGTGAAGCCTCACCTGTTGAAATATCAGCAGAAGCAACGCCGCATGTCTTATGTTCCGCATCATAATATACACTGCAAAGGAAATTGTTTGAACCGTCGTCAAGCATTCCCGATTCTGTCAGCGTACCCGGAGTTACAACCCTGATAACATCACGTACTACTATCCCCTTCGTCTCAGCAGGATCAGTAAGCTGTTCACAGACAGCTACTTTGAACCCCAAATCAATGAGACGCTTTATGTACATATCTGCAGCGTGATAAGGGATACCACACATTGGAGCACGCTCCTCAAGGCCACAGTCCCTTCCTGTGAGTGTCAGTTCCAGTGCCTTCGAGACAGTTATCGCATCATCAAAAAACATCTCATAGAAGTCACCAAGTCTGAAAAAAAGCACACAGTCACTGTATTTATCCTTGACTTCAAAGTACTGCTGCATCATTGGTGAGACTTTGCTTCTGTCGATATCCATTACCCTAACTCCTTAATTCTATCTTTTTTATGTCGATTGATGTAGAAATATACTATGGATCAGTGACATCCTCCGCATGTTGCACAGCTGCCTGTACATCCGGTTGAAGGCTCACAGGTTGCGGGGTCTTCACCATTTGCGCACATGGTAATAATCTCCTGAATGTTACCCACAAGTGATTCGAGGGACTTCTGAGCCGCTGAAAACACAATCATATTCTTGTTTGACATTATCTTGTTATAGGTAGCCTTAATATTCTCATCAAGATCCTTGATTTTATCAGTGTCTTTGTTTTCTTTTGTGAGCTCCATATTAAGATCATAACGCATTTTTTCGAAGCTGTCTATCTGCTCCTGCAGTTCCTTGTCTTCATCATTAACCTGCTTTGCAAGGTTATATGCGATGTATCTGTCATCAGTCTGAAGAGCTTTTCCAAGCTCTCTTGTCATTTCAATTATATCCATTGTAATTATTCCTCCGTATTTCTTAATGCATTAGTGGAACGAATTCCAAGTGCCATAAAAATCAAGATACAGCCCTTCGACCTCATCATACTCGCTATATGCATAGTTGAGATAAGACTTAGGTTTTGAATCCTTATCAAAACTGTATGCGCTTATATAATCCATCCGCCATACATTCTGAGCAAACTCTATGGACTCGTAAGTCTCGTCATT
Source organism: Ruminococcus sp. (assembly GCA_017960805.1). Taxonomy (GTDB): domain Bacteria; phylum Bacillota; class Clostridia; order Oscillospirales; family Ruminococcaceae; genus Ruminococcus. Next base: position 25,324 of record JAGCYM010000039.1, on the reverse strand, counting down.
TGCAAGGGTATGTGCGTATTCCTTGTGAAGTGACATCACAAAGTCGTCATCCATCGTGTACCACATCATTGACATCTCGTCCATATGTCCAGATATCAGAACAAGGTCTTTGGTATTACCGTCGGTAGCAAAAACAGTGTGACTTCCTCCAAACTCACCGACCCTTGAAAGGTTTGCGTCCAGATCAACAGTATATACATCTACCATAAAGTCCGCTTCACATGTACCATACTTGAATATCAGTTCAGGTATCTGATCACGGTCAATATCATACAAAGCATATGCTATGCTTACACAGCCATCATTTCTTTCATAAATCTCATCCCAGACAAGTTGTACATGAGCCTTATAGAGCTCAGGATACGCATCCAGTCTGTCAGTAAATGTTGCTGTACCACCTGATGAAGAAGTTGTAGTAACGGAAGTGGTCGTTGATGCGGTAGTCGTAACAGCCTTTGTTGTAGTTACTGCTTTTGTTGTGGTAACTGTAGTCTCTAGTTCAGTCTCGGTAGTAGCTTCAGCAGTTGATACTGAAACCGGATCCGGCTTGCTTATTTCATCTCCGGAGTCATCTATTCCACACCCCGAAAGAAGTAGTGCCGTTAAACACGAAAGTGCGATTGCTTTTTTCATAAATTCTCTCTCCTGTCTTTATACAATACGTCCGACAACAGCCCAGTTCATGGCTTCCGTTATCTCAACATCGACAAAAGTTCCTATCAGTGAATTGTCGCCCTCAAATTCAACAATAATAAATTCACTGCTCTTTCCTGATACGTAACCTTCGCGCTTTTTTGAAACATCATCAACGAGCACCTTCATTCTTCTTCCGATAAAGCGTTTGTAGTGCTCGGTCGAAATCTCTCTCTGGATCTCAAGAAGGTGACGCATTCTCTGTCCTTTCTCCTCTTCTGATATGCTGTCCGGCATTTCTGCAGCTTTTGTCCCTGTTCGTTTCGAATATATGAACGAGTAAATGTTATCATATCTCACTTTTTTCATAATATCGAGTGTTGCTTCAAAATCTTCATTAGTTTCATCAGGGAAGCCAACAATCAGATCTGTTGTTAATGAAAAATCAGGATCGCGGCTTCGTATATCATTGACGATTGACAGATACTTCTCCGCAGTATACCTCCTGTTCATGCGGTGGAGTACCTCATCACTTCCGCTCTGAACCGGAAGATGTAGATGATTTGCGACCTTATCACATTCAAATATGGCATCAATCAGTTCCTTTGAAGCGTCCTTCGGATGAGATGACATAAAACGTATCCAGAAATCACCGTTTATTTCATTCAGGCGCCTCAGAAGCTGCGGAAAACTCATCTCGCCACCTAGATCATTACCATATGAATTGACGTTCTGGCCCAGAAGCATTATCTCCTTATAACCATCCCGGACAAGTCCTTCGACCTCTGAAATAATATCCTCGGGCCGCCTGCTTCTCTCTCTTCCGCGGACATATGGAACTATACAGTATGTGCAGAAATTGTTGCAACCAAACATTATAGGGACGCTTGCCTTAAAGCTACTTTCACGCACCTGCTCAGTTTCCGCTGAAAAGTCATCATATTCTGCTATATCTGCTGAAAACTTTACGCCATTGAGGCAATCCAGTAACAGTTTAGGCAAAGCATTTATCGCAGATGTTCCAAGAACAAAATCCACCTGAGGATACGACTTTTTAATTTTTTCAGCTATATGGCTCTGAGCTGTCATACACCCTGCGATTCCTATTATCAATTCAGGGTTCAATTCCTTAAGCTTCTTCATACTACCGACTATTCCAAACACTCTGTCCTCAGCATTCTCACGCACCGCACAGGTATTGAGTATGATCAGATCAGCTTCAGATTCATCATCGGTAAAGCCATAGCCCATTTTTTTCAGAAGTCCTTTTATCTTTTCACCGTCTGAAGTATTCAGCTGACATCCGAAACTCCGAACGTATGCAAGCCTTCCTCTATTGCCGAGAAGGCGCTTTATTTCTGATATTTCAGTGATATTCTCTTTCAATCTAGTTAACCTCCCCGAACATTTTCCGCCAATATATCATTATATCATAGAGCAAAATAAAAAGCAAGAGCAGAAAAATCACAATACAGTTCCTGCCTTTTTCTGCTTTTCAAGAAGACTATGCATTGTTGAGAAACAAAAAATCCAGGCAGCATTTTCACCACCCGGATTTCATGTGTATCATTATTTTGATATTTCAGGAAGTTTGTCTATTGCTTTTGCATCTAACCTCTGAATAGCGAGCGCATCCTTAGCTGTAACTCCGTCTCCAGGATCACAGCAGTCAGCATTTACTGCCCCCTGAGCAGACAGTGCATATTTATCCTTATTAGCAATAGACTGAAGGATTGCAACTGCGTCAGCAACAGTAACTTTCTTATCAGTATTGGCATCTCCAAGAAGTGTTACAGAAATAGCAGGTTCAGAACCTGTTGCTGTGGTTGTTGTTGTCAGCATGGTAATTGCTGTAGTTGTTGTAGTCTTTGTCGTTGCTGTAGAAGTAGTACTTACAGGAGCAGCACTTCCCTTGAAGAGATCATCAGGAAGCTCGTCAAGAGTGATACAATAATCACTGTTATACAAAGCCTTGAACTCAGCATGATCCTGATAATTTTCACCACTTACAAAATATGCCTGCTGCGAATCATACCAAGGGCAGAAATAAAGCCATGCCGCATGCTCGACCTGCATATTCTTCATACTAGGAACTGAGTCATTCTCTGCCATCGCAACCATCTTATTGCCCTTAACATATCCGTGTATCTTATAGAATATTCCTGCCTCAGCATCCAGATTAGGGCCTGATGTTTTTCCATCATGGCGGTTGTACTGTGTATTATACTTATCAAATGCTACGATATCGACTCTGTCATCACCTGAATACCACTCAGCTGAAGAATCAGACCACGCATAAAGATTCTGCTCCCAGATAAGGTTATGGAGTCCATATTCGTTCTCAAGTGTATCCTGCAATAATGCCCATATCTGCTTGTATACGACAGCGCCTTCCTTTGCCCACCAGAACCATGCTCCTGAACCATCTATCGGATCATCTGTTTTACTCGGATTTCCCTCAGCCTCGTGGAATGGGCGGAAGATAACCGGCACTCCTGCATCCTGCAGTTTTTGTAATTCAGCTGCAAGGTTCTTCATACAAAGCTGGAAATACTCGTATTCAACAGTGCCTTCAATCATACAGTTAGCAGTCTTGAAATCTGTCCTCTCACTGTAGGTGGTCTTGGAGAAATCAAGCGGCTCACCTAAAGTGTAATCAGCCATAGTGGTCGGTACGTTGACATGCCACGAAGCAGTACAGATACCGCCCTTTTCATTTGTCCACTCAATCATTCTGCCAGCGACACCATCATCCCATGCATAACACGGACAATAGCTGCCAAAATCAAACCCCTGAATTGCAGGGTATTTGCCTGTGAGTTCATATACAAGATTTACATCAAGATCGTAATTATTGTATGTGTAATTACGGTTCTGAGTGCTATAGGTGTAAACCTGTCCGTCAGGACCTGTACAGTGCCATGGGAACTTATGCCCCTGTTCATCCTTATCATAACTATCCTTGTCAATCTCATATTCAACGCCGTCCTGATCAGTACACTTATCGGCATTCTCATCATAACGGATAGTAGTCTGAACCTGATTGCCTCCGCCATATATCTGCTGCTGACCAGACAGAATATTTGTACCGTATACACTGTGAAGATACTTCATTACCGCCTTTGCCTCCGGAGTTGCATCCGGATCACAAAGCTCATCAGTTGCAAGCGAAAGATCAGGGAATTCTGCTTCAGATACAGTGATTGTATCTATTGCCATATAACCGTACTTATTGATGAACTCAATAGTATTGACTCCCTTGTTGAGCCTTACCATTCCGAAGTCATAATCACGCCACTCTTTTGAATAGCCAGCCTGGATGGAGTATTCAACTCCATTCACCTTTACTGACTCCATTCGTGCTCCGCCTTCACCGCTGAGTATCTGTGCGCCGCGGACAGTAAGCTGATACATTGCGTCTTCAGGTACTGTTACCTCAAAAGAACCGGGTGAAGCCGTAAGATACCAGAAGCCCTTGCCGGAATAGTCCGGTATCTGTGTTTCGTAGATTGAAGTCCATAGATCAGCGCCTTCCAGATCCTCACCTTCAATCGTGTAAGGAAAAGCAGTATCAGCTGCCTGTGCGGGAACTACATATGGCATACCCGCCGCTGTTACTGCTGCAGCCGAAATAGCTGACATAAACTTGCTAATGATTTTTTTCATGTTTTCATTCCTCCTGATTGTCCCTCATTATACGCATAAGCTGTGCCTAAACAGCTTATCCGGATTAAATCCACTTTAATTATAGCTACGTTAAAGTTAATTTTCAATAACTTTCTATTAAGAGTATAAAAAATCGTGCTATTAACTAAATTATCGCACCCGTTTTTCACACATAAAGAAAAAAGCCGCTTAATTTAAGCAGCTTTTAATCAAATTGATTTAATCAAGAAAGTGAAATGATTTTCAGGATTCATACGTTATTTACGTTGCAAATCCTTTTCAGACAGCCAGTGCCTTATCGAGCCAAACCTTTGCTATATCAAGTGCCTCGTAAAGACCGCACTCACGCTCAGCATTCTTAACAAATGCCTTTATAGGATCTGTCTCATTAGTATCCATCTGAACAACTCTGACCTTAGAAGTAACCTCTTCTCCTGCCTCGTTTTTTGTTGTTCCAAGTATCTGTATCCAAATTACATAGGGATCGGCCATATATCCATAATAGATCTGGTTGCCGTTTCTCACGAGCGGATAACCCTTGTATGTGAAAAACTTCTCGCTCATTTGTTTTCCTCCTCTTCAGATGAGTGGTTTATTTCCATGTCGTCTTGAATTCTTCATCAGTATCGAGTATCTGAACATTGTGGATCAGTGTCTCAACGAATGATTTTGTTACAGTGAACTTAGCTTCGCCGTTCACTACAATAAGAGCAGACATTGCTGTCTTTTCATAGAATTCAAAAGAAAAAGTCTCGCCCGTATACGAGTCAGTAAATTTCAGCTTTACCATAGGAGCGGTTGATGGAATAGTTTCACCAAGCGCAAAACTCTCCGCGTTACCACTGATAAGGAAGCCATAGAACTGGCGGAAACGCTCACTGTCAAAACTCTCGCCGTTCTTGGTGGTATTTATATCCTCTGCCTTATAGGAATCCTTTTCTTCATTCGGGTTCTTCTTTTCAAGCTTGAACTCAGCCTTTTCACCTGAATTGCATTCTACAGTAAGATCTGAAATATTCCATACATAAGATGCAATGAATATCTTGGATGCTATATCAATCGGCATTACTGTCGCCCACTGGGCTTTTTCCTCGCTGAGGATAAAGATCACATTGCCGCCTTCAAGCATGCCGTAATAGCACTTGCCGTTGTCAGCGTCAGTAAACTGCTCACTGAGCAGGAGAACATACTTCTCACCATCATCACAGTCCATGAAGACCTTGCAGAAAGGATCCTGGAGACCAGCCTCCGCAATATCAGCTTCAGTGCAATGAACACTGTATACGCCCTTCGCAGTCAGTCCGAACATACCGGTTGTTATTTCAGTTGAACGTTCCACCGCAAGATATGCAGAAGTCGGCTCAACCAGAACATGAGCTGATGAGGTTCCGCCTGTGTATTTTGAATCATTGGTCTTCTCATCATATTTGATCACGATATCATAGTCAATATCGCTGCGTTCTATCTTCATGTTCTCAACTATCGGCATCTCATCAGGCTTGGCTAGTAGAGTAGTATTTACAAAATCCCATGCAGACTTCCTGTAATTTGCCAGTACGGAATTTCTTACTGTATAAACAGTATCCACACCTTCGATCATAACATATGATGCGTCACCTGAAGGAGCTTCATCACCAACGATCATACGGAATTCCTTTCCGCTCTCGTATTTGATATCAGCTGTTATCTGCGGTTTTGTAAGTCCGTACTTCGCAATGTCGGTGCAGTTCTCCGCTATGACATCTTCTGATGTAAGCTCATTTGCGTTGTTTGCGAGTGTACCGATAATAGAATCTTCCATTGACACATCCTGATAGCCATCAAGTGTATATGTCGCATATGAATTTCCGGATTCTTCAACATTCTTTGCCTTCTGAACAACATGAAGCTCATCATCCAGATTTTTAACATCAACAGTCTTGACAACGCCGTAATCAAAGCTCTGGTTCGGATCTTCCGGACCATCAGGAGCCTGATCACTGATGATTATGACCTGCTTTCCACTTTCGGATGACTCGGATGAGGGAGAGCTTTCACTCTCTCCTCCCTTGTCTTCTGTAAGTCGCAGCGCAGCATATCCGCCTCCGAGCAGTACAAGCACACCACTCAGCGCTATCAGACCCTTTGCAGTTTTATTCATCGATTCTTTCTCCTTAACAATACAACAAGTCCTATGCAGGCAATGAGTGCCGGAATAACAATAATACAAATTATCTCTATTACTCTTACTTCATTTGCAGTCGGAGAAATGCTGTTCATCTGAAGTGATTTTTCAGGAATAACCGCACTGTTCTCCTTACCTGTCATTCCGTTGATAACAGTAAGAAGTACTGTAGCATTGTTATATGTGTTTGTATTTGAAACGATAGAATTGTCCATCATATATGGACTTCCTATAACAAGAAGATTGCTTCCGCAGACATTAAGTCCGGATGAAGTTTCCTTTCTTGCCTTAACAACGATGTTATATGCAGCTCTTTCACTTGAATCAGAATCATCTGAAAGTGAAGAAACATATGATGTATCGTTTGACTTGATAAGTTCTTTGATAACAGTTTCGTTATTCTTTCCTACAACTGTTATCGTTCTTCCGAAAGGAGCAACGATCGGAAGAGTATCGTTCGGAAGCGTTCCAACTTCTTCAGTATCACTTACCGTAACCGTCGGGAAGAGCTGACCTGAGATAGAAACACTGTTCTTGTCATCCTTTATATAGTTCTCCTCGATCTGTATCTTCCAGTCAGCAAGGAACTCAGTGATATTAGGAACATTCAGAGCATCAAGGCTCGGCATATATATCATGTTCTTCTCATAGTTTCCGTCATTGTATAGGAAGTCTGTGATCTTGCTGATCACATCCTCAGAGAAGTCATATGCCGGACAACATAATACAATAACATCATAATTGTCACCAAGCTCATCGGTAGCAATATCTATCTCTGTGCAGTCATATCCGTTTTTAGCAAGGAACTGCTCAGTAGAATATGCTATATTGGCACCAACCTGGTCAACAACAGAATTACCGTTCAATGAGCTGATAATAGCAGCTTTGATAGGCTTTGCGTCAGCAACAGACATGATTGCGGAAGTTATTGTACTCTCTCCGCTGAAAAGCATCTGGAAGTTCAACTGTGTGCTTGTCTGTGAAGGAGCTATCATGCCAAGAACATCACTCTTTCCAAGCACTTTAACTCGGTCACCGCATGCAAAGATCATGCTCTGATCAGTAATCTCTCCGCTGTAATTAGCCTTGTAACGTGCGATAACATCAGGATCCCTGTTGATATCAACATACTTTACATTGACGCTTCCCTTGCCTGATTCAGCATATACACTGTACTTGTCAAGCATTTCAGGAATGATAGTATAAGGAACCTCAGTACTGATTCCATAATACTGATAATACATTGATTTGTACTGGTTCGCAAGTGTCTCAAATGTTGACTCCGGAGATGTTACAACGATATCAACATCCTTTTCGAGATTCTTTAGAGCATCGATTGATTCTTCTGAAAGATCATACCTCTTGTCGCCTGTAAGATCAAGCTTTACAGGATAACGCTTCACCACAAGGCCGCACATGAGATTGAGAAGAACAACAATAGCAATAACAACTATCACTATTCCGACAGACATCGAACCATATTTAAGTTTTCTGCCTCTGACGCGTTTCTTGGGAGAACTGTCCTTGCTTCCCTCTCCGCCAGCAGATTCATTTACCTTTTCTATTTCTTCTTTTTTGTTTTTGCTCATCTGTAATGACACCTTCCTTTCTCAATTAGCTCCAGCGTCTTCTGTCGAGCACCCTTACCGTGAGGAAGTTGAAAATAAAGGCGACGCTGATGAAGAATACTACACTGGTGAGATTGAACACACCGCGCGTAAATTCAACGTATCTCGAATAGAATGAGAAAGAAAGCATTATCTTTCTGATGAACTCTATCGAAACATTTGACACTATTGAATCAAAAAGGTAGAGCACAAAAAGTGCCAGCATACTTGCAACGGCTGAAGCCATCTGATTCTCGGTAAGGGACGAGATAAACAGTCCGATTGCAATAAATGAAGCCCCGAGGAACAGCATAGCAAAGTAGTTGCCGAGAAGGGTCGTCCAGACAACATCACCGAGATATGCAAGGATAAGTGAATAGATAAAGACTACGCTCTCTGCGATGATATAAAGTGTGAGAGCCGCAAAATACTTACCGAGAACTATTGACCAAAGTCCGATAGGAGCAGTCAGCAGTCCCTGATCAGTACGGTTCTTTTTCTCCTCGCTGAGGAGCTTCATCGTCAGAATTGGTATAAGGAACAGCACTACGATGAACATAGAGCCGAACATTGGTGAAGTATCAGTATTACCTGCAGTAATTACACCAAAGAAAAAGAATATACCTGAGATCAGTGTGAACACTGTCAGGAATACGTATGCGACGCCGGAAGTAAAGAAAGCGCCCATTTCACGTCTATATATAGCACCCATTACTCGTCGCCTCCTTCATTATTATCATCCTCAAAAGACTGATCTGCAGGAAGGTTCTCTTCGAGGACCTCCTTTGCTTCCTCCTCGACTTCGGTAGCGACAAGTTCGCCATCCTTAATGTCGAGATCGAACTTGGGCTTTTCTTTTTCCTGTGTTTCTGCCTTTTCAGCACCAGGAATCACATCGCCCATGGTGATCTTGAGGAAGATATCCTCGAGAGTGAGATCGGAGAGCTGTAGCATAAGGATATTCCAGTTATTGTCGCGGCAAAGCTGGTTGATCGCGCGACGAATATCAGTCTTTTCCTCAGCTTCAACATCAAAGTCATAGATACCCTTTTCACGCTCCATATCAGCGCGTACATACTTGATTCCATCAAGCTTCTTAAGAGCAGCAACTATAGTCTTCTTGTCTTCTGATGTATGTGTCGGACCTTCAATACGTATAGTCATCTTGTGCTCATTGGTTATCTTTGCAGCTATCTCATTAGCGGTACCATCAGCAGCAACAACGCCCTTGTTGATGATGATGATTCTGTCACATACAGCCTGTATCTCAGGAAGAATGTGAGATGAAAGAATAACAGTATGGTTCTTTCCGAGTTTCTTGATAAGAGTACGTATTTCAATTATCTGATTCGGGTCGAGACCAACTGTAGGCTCATCGAGGATCAGCACAGGCGGATTATTTATGAGTGCCTGTGCAAGGCCTACTCTCTGTTTGTAACCTTTTGAAAGATTACGGATAAGTCTGCTCTTGACATTGGTTATCTTGCAGAGATCGCAGATTTCTTTAAGATGAGCTTTTCTCGGAAGCTTACATTTCTTAAGATCATACATGAATCCAAGATAGGCGTCAACTGTCATATCTACGTAAAGAGGCGGTATCTCAGGCAGATATCCGATATTTGCCTTTGCCTTTATCGGGTCATCAAGAATATCGATCCCGTTTATAAGGATCTGTCCCGAGGTCGATGAGATGTAGCCTGTAAGCATATTCATTGTAGTTGATTTTCCAGCTCCGTTAGGTCCAAGGAAGCCGAGGATCTCGCCTTTTTCGACCTTGAAGCTTATATCGTTAACGGCTTGCTTGTCACCGTAACGCTTAGTAAGGTTTCTGACCTCTATCATTTGGTTATACCCTCCTGATTTTTATATGTTCTGCCTTTTAGGCAGTAAATGCCATTTATAAGAATAATATCTTTTTGTGATAATGCCGTGAAAGCAAAGCGAACTTTATATGTCTTTTAACTGAACAGAATCACCAAAGAATACAATACTAAACCTCAAGCGCTTCTTTTGTATCCTCAGAGATCTGTGCTTTAAGTTCATCGAGCGATTTGAATTTCATCTCCGGGCGTATGAATTTACGGAAAAGAGTATCCACTCTTTCACCATAGATGTCACCGCTAAAACCAAGAATGTGCGTTTCCGCAAGCGGTGAACGATCGCCGCTTATTGTGGGCTTCACACCAATATCAGTAACCGCTGCATAAGTCTTGCCATTCAGAACAACATCTGTTCTGTAGACTCCAAAACGCGGTACGATCTGGCCGTCCGCAAACTGCTGATTTATCGTCGGGAATCCCAGAGTATGCCCAAGGTGTTCTCCATGGACAACTTCCGCACGAATGATGTAGCTTTTCCCGAGGAGTTCAGCTGCAGCAGCCATATTGCCATCTGACAGAAGCTCTCGTATTCGGCGCGAAGAGATGTTCTCTCCATCACTGGTAACATCCTCGGCAATTCCAAGCCCTATGCCATAGATTCTGCACAATTCTGAAAGCTCAGCAATCCCGCATGAAGCGTTTCTTCCAAAACGGAAATCTTGTCCACAGGTGACAAAACCTGTACCAAGTTCTTTTTTCAGGATATCCCTTACAAAATCTTCTCCATCCAGATTTTTAACTTTTGAAAAATCCTCAAAGATAATATCTTCGATCCCGCACCCACGGATGAGTTCTTCCTTAAAGCTGTCAGCGTAGATATATTCAATGATGCGTCCTTGTTTTTCTTTCAAAGTATCACACGCAAAAGTATACACCGACGGAATATAACCTTTTTCAGCCATCTCGACTGATTTAGCTATCACCGCACGATGACCAAGGTGAACGCCATCAAACAATCCGAGCGCTACCGCTCTTTTACTGATTTTCATCACGTCACCTCACATAAGATTCTTTGCGACGCGAAGAATACTGTTTTCAAAATCAGCCAGCGCAGTGCCGATGAAACCTCCATCAAAGCCATAAACAACGTAATCAGTCACGCCAGGAATAATATCACTGACGCGTTCAAGATCAAGCTTGACTCCGTTTCTGTACATTCTTGTCTGAACTTCATTCAGTCTCAGTTTCGGAAGCCTGACAAAAACACGCTCTATAGGAAGAATGAGCTCCTCAATCCTTTCTTCATCCCGTGCCTGCTGGATCTGCTCAAACGTAAAGCAGTCACTCAGTTTAAATCCTCCGGAACTTGTTCTTACAAGTGATGTCATTACTCCTCCGCAGCCGAGTCTGGCTCCGATATCACTGATTATAGTGCGTATATACGTACCTTTACCGCATGAAATATCAAGGATTCCTTCTCGCTTATCCGGATCATAACTTATCAGTTCCAGGGCAAAAACCTGTATCTGTCTCGCCTCACGCTCAACTTCAACACCCTTGCGAGCCAGATCATACAGCCTCTGACCATTTACCTGAACTGCTGAATACATAGGCGGGATCTGAATGACATCACCGATAAACTCCGGAATAACAGCTTTCAGTGTTTCCTCACTGACTTCAATATCTGAACGTGTCAGAACTTCGCCGGTAACATCCTGAGTATCAGTAGTCTCTCCGAAGCGGAAACCCGCACGGTAACTTTTGGTATTATCAGGCATAATGTCACAAGCTTTTGTCGCAGTTCCTACGAATACAGGAAGAACTCCAGTAGCCATCGGATCCAGAGTTCCTCCATGTCCGAGCCTTTTCTCACGAAGTATTCCTCTCAGCTTTGCAACTACATCAAACGATGTGAAACCTGCCGGTTTATTGACACATATAATGCCGTTCATCAGCTGAGAGCCTTTCTCACTGTTTCAATCAGCATCTTCTTTACTTCATCCAGCTCGCCCTCTACTGTGCAGCCAGCAGCTTTTGCGTGGCCGCCTCCGCCTATGGTCTGGCAGATAGTCGATACATTGACTTCATCCGCGGAGCGGAATGAACACTTGAAAACATTTGGTTCACGCTCACGCATGAGTATTCCGACTTCTGTATTCTCAAGCTGAATAGTCAAAGGGGCAAAACCCTCAAGTTCATCAGGGCCTATACCAAGCTCCTTCATCATGTCCTGAGTAACAGCTACAACAGCAAGCTTGCCTCCAAGATGCTCTTCCATGAGTTCGGAAACCTTTGCCTCGAGTTTCATTCTGCCAAGAGACTTTACCTCGAACATATAACGGTTAATCCTTGCAAAATTTATATCATAGCTGCGCTTCATCTCAGCAGCTATCTCATGAGCTCTCGGAGTTGTGCAGTCATAGCGGAAACAGCCTGAATCTGTCGCTATTCCTGTATACAGACACATCGCACAGTGCTTTGTGATATTAATGCCCATGTATTTACCGAGATCATATATGATCTCACACGCTGCTGTCGCCTTCTCGCGAAGGAGAGTTTTCTCAGCGTAGTCTTTATTTGACTCATGGTGATCAATGCATAACTGCACCTTATCACCATATATCTCAGTGTATCTGCCCATGAGCTTCACATCGGCGATATCTACTGCGATCACTGTCTTGGGTTCAAACTCTTCGCCTGCTCCCACATTAGTCATGAAATCGTATCTTGAGGGAAAAACGTCACTGCACACAACGCGGCTGCGTATGCCCAGTTCCGCAAGAATGTCCTTCAGTCCGAAGGCTGCACCAATACAGTCTCCGTCAGGACTCTGGTGAGTGATTATGATTGCATCCTCGCAGTTGCGAAGGAAGGTCTCTGTCTCACTGAAACCAATATACATATAGCACCTCTTTCAGTATTAACTGATTATAATAGGTCGTTAAGTTTCTTGCTTATCTCCGCACTTCTCTCGATGGAGTTATCAGCAACGAACGTTAGCTCGGGTGATTTTCTCATCTTGAGGCGGTGAAACAGCTCTCTCCTTATGAATCCTGCAGCACTTTTAAGTCCTGCAACAGATTCTTTGGTACGCTCCATGCCATCAAGGCTCGAGACATATATCTTGCAGCTAGACATATCCCCGGACAGATCAGCTCTCACAATTGTGAGAAGCTTATCAATGCGTGGATCTTTAAGCTCGCGCAAAATAGCTGTCATTTCTCTCTTAATGTCCTCAGCCATGCGGCTGTTTTTAAAATTTGGCATAGCTTACCTCTTTCAGATATTAACTGTGAAGCCATCGCCTTCGGTCTCGGAATGCTGTTCCTCCTGCTTTTCTTCGCCGTCGAAATATTCGCCTTCCTTAGCTTCCTCGACATCAGCTTCTACCTTAGTGTAATCAGGGAGTTCTTCGTCTCCCTCTTCATAGAATATGTCTGCAAACTTGCCATATTCTGGTTCAAGCTCAACATCTCGCACCGGTCTTTCAACACCCATAAGATCATTTGGGAAATCCTCTTCCTGCTCAACTGGGCTGCACTGACCGAGCAGGATCTTTTTTACGGACTCGAAAAAGAAGATGTCTATCGGTCCGAAATCCTCCCATGCAAGCGCTTCATTGCAATACTGAATCATGTCTGCATTGCTCATTCTCTCTGTGTCCATTGTATGATCCTCCTCTCGCCAGGGGATTTACCCCCGGCTGCTTTTTGAATTAATTTATCCCTATATCCTAAAATGTATTATAATCAATCCTCGCGATACTCTTCTACTGTGTAAGCCTCGAAGATATCGCCTTCCTTAACATCGCTGAACTTTTCAAGACTGATACCGCACTCGTAGCCCTCTGCTACCTCCTTGGCATCATCCTTGAAACGCTTAAGTCCAGAGATCTTGTCATCTGCAATGATAATACCATCACGAACAACACGTACCTGGCATCCTCTTGTAACCTTACCATTGAGAACATAGCTTCCTGCTACCATACCAACATTGGAGATCTTGTAAACCTGACGGACTTCTACACGTCCGAGTTCTACATCACGGAACTTAGGAGCGAGCATTCCCTTCATAGCTGTTGATATTTCTTCAATAGCATCATAGATGATTCGATACAGGCGGATATCCACGCCATCACGTTCTGCGCTCTCAGCTGCAACAGGATCGGGACGAACATTGAATCCTACGATAATAGCATTTGAAGCCGCTGCAAGCATAACATCGCTTTCCTTGACAGCACCAACTGCTCCGTGAATTACTCTTACACGTACCTCGTTGTTTGAAAGCTTTTCGAGTGACTGCTTTACAGCCTCTACTGAACCCTGAACGTCAGCCTTTACAATAATCGGAAGCTCCTTGATTTCACCTTCAGCGATCTGGCTGAACAGGTTGTCAAGAGTAACCTTACGATACTGGTTGAACTGCTCCTGCTTCTGCTCATGCTTTCTCTGCTCAACGAGCTCACGTGCAAGTCTTTCATCCTCAACGGCATTGAAGATATCACCAGCGCTAGGAACTTCAGCAAGACCAGTTATCTCAACAGGAACAGACGGGCCTGCAGCCTTTACTGTTCTGCCCTTGTCATTTGTCATTACACGGACACGTCCAACTGCCGTTCCAGCAATAAGGACATCGCCCTGCTTAAGAGTTCCGTTCTGTACAAGAAGTGTAGCGATAGGACCTCTTCCTTTATCAAGACGAGCCTCAATTACTGTACCCTTTGCAAGTCTGTCCGGGTTAGCCTTGAGTTCCTGAACTTCCGCAACAAGAAGAACATTCTCAAGAAGGTCATCAATACCCTGTCCTGTCTTCGCAGAAACAGGAACACAGATAACATCACCGCCCCAGTCTTCGCAGACAGGGTCATACTTAGTAAGTTCTTCTTTTATCTTGTCAGGGTTTGCTCCTTCTTTATCCATCTTGTTGATAGCTACAATTATCTGAACACCAGCTGACTTAGCGTGATTGATAGATTCTACAGTCTGCGGCATGATACCATCATCTGCAGCAACAACAAGAATAGCTATATCAGTTATATTCGCACCTCTTGCACGCATTGAAGTGAATGCCTCATGTCCGGGAGTATCAAGGAATGTGATGTCCTTACCCTGAACATTAACCTGGTAAGCACCGATATGCTGTGTAATACCACCAGCTTCACCGGCAGCAACATGTGCGTTTCTAATACGGTCAAGTATAGAAGTCTTACCGTGGTCAACGTGACCCATTACTACAACGACCGGGCATCTGGGCTGGAGATTTGTATCATCATCATCAGTATCGTCGATAAGACGCTCCTCAATGGTAACAATAACTTCCTTCTCAACCTTTGCACCAAGCTCTTCAGCAACGATTGAAGCAGTATCAAAGTCAATTTCCTGATTTATGGAAGCCATTACGCCAAGGCCCATGAGCTTCTTAATAACATCTGTAGCTGTTGCCTTGAGTCGTGTTGCGAGTTCGCCAACTGTAATGCTCTCAGGAATCATGACCTTAAGCTGCTGCTTTCTTGCACGCTCAAGCTCAAGTCTCTTGAGTTTCTCAGCCTCGGATTCCTTCTTGCTGAACTGCTGACGTGTTCTCTGTGCTGATTTCTGATTTATCTTCTGCTTCTTGGAACTGTAGTTCTCACCGCCATGCTTGTTGGAGTTTGCCATATTGTCATAGCGCTCGTTATACTTGTCAAGATCAACATAGCTTCCTCTTGTATCAACTGTTCGTCTCTGTGTTGCGGTAGAAGCAGTCTCGGACGAGAAGCTAGTATTCAGCTTGGAGCTCTCACCTCTGTCACGAGCCTTAACCTGTTCCTTCTTCTTTTCAGGCTTTTTAGCCTTAGGAGGTTCAGGATTCTTAACTGGTTCCTTCTTAGCCGGTTCAGCTTTAACAACAGGCTTTTCCTCAACCTTTGGAGCTTCTTCCTTCTTTACAGGCTTTGGTTCTGCTGGCTTTTCAGCAACTTTTTCCGCTGGTTTCTCAGCAGCTTTTTCCACAGGTTTCTCAGCAGGTTTTTCTGCAGATTTTTCAGCAGTTTTTTCGACCGGCTTCTCCACAGTTTTCTCTACAGGCTTCTCTGCGGACTTCTCTGCAGGTTTCACTGAAGCCTTTTCTGCTGGTTTATCTGCAGACTTAACAGTCTTTTCAACCTTTTCAGTTTTCTCAGCCTTGTCAGTTTTAACTGAAGTTTTCTTCTCAGCTGCCGGCTTATCAGCAGAAACCTTCTTCTCCTTTTTAGGAGCAGCCTTTTCTTCATCTGCTTTTTCGGATTTCTCAGCCTTTTCTGCCTTGGCTGATGTCTTCTTCTCAGCTGCCGGCTTATCTTCAGTTTCCTTCTTCTTTGTCTTCTTCTCAGCCTTAGGTTCTTCATTTCGCTCCGGTCTCGGATCATTCTTGGAAGCAAAATACTCGTCGAAGGACTTTACTGAATTGAGCTTTGTATAATGCTCAAGAATAACATCCATCTCTTCCTCGGTGATACCGGTAGAAGCTTTCTTTTTCGTATCGCCCTTAGCAGCGAAAAAATCAATTATATCCTGCGAAGCAACATTCAAGTCCTTCGCCGCATCACTTAGTTTTATCTTTTTTGCCATATGTTGCAGTACCTCCAATTATCATAAAAGTGTATTTGTCTATGTCAACACTTCTGAGGTGTTATTTCTGAATTTTCTTTTTAAAACCGTCCGCAAAGCCTTTATCACAAACAGCGATCACCGCAGTTTCCTTGCCGCAGAGCTGTGCGATTTCTTCCTTTGTAAGTTCGGTTCTAAGGTGTACGTTCTCAAACCTGCCGCACACAAAATCCACTTCCTTGAGAGTTTTAGGTGAAGCGTCACAGGCGGTCAGCACACAGAACGCTTTTCCGTCCTTAACAGCATCCATTGAGCTGTCAAACCCCTTTACAGCCTTCCCCGCCTTTATGCAGATCGTAAGCAGATCAGCTGTTTTCCGTTTCTTTTCTGAGTTCATCAGCCATCACCTCATAAACGCTCTCGTCTATCTTGCATGAGAATGTCTTTTCGAAGCGACGAGCTTTTCGCGCTTTCTCAAAGCACTCACTGCTTTTGCAGATGTAAGCTCCTCTGCCATTCTTTTTCCCGACGAAGTCAAGGCTTATATCGCCTTCAGGGGACTTAACAACACGCATCAGTTCCTTTTTAGGCTTCATCTCGTTACAGCCCAGGCACATTCTCATGGGTATTTTCTTAGGCTTCATGCTCATTCCTCTGCCTCAGCAGCATTCTCTTCTGCAGTCTCTGCTGAAGTATCCTCAGTCTCCTCATCAGCCGTATCCTTAACAGGAACCACATAATCATCGCTGAGTTCCGGAGCCTCATCACCGGTAAGATTGTCAAACTGCGGTTTGATATCGATCTTGAAGCCGGTAAGCTTAGCAGCAAGTTTAGCGTTCTGGCCCTTGTTTCCGATTGCAAGTGAAAGCTGATTGTTAGGAACAATAACAGTACATGTCTTCTCCTCTTCAGAAGTTACTACTGTCTTAAGGACCTGTGCAGGAGCAAGAGCTCTTGTTATAAATTCAGCTGTATCTTCACTCCATGGAATGATATCGATCTTCTCACCGCTGAGCTCATTGACAACCGCTGTAATTCTTGAACGCTGAGGTCCGATACAAGCTCCGACTGCATCAACATTCTCATCCTTTGACCATACAGCGATCTTTGTTCTTGAACCCGCCTCACGTGATATGGACTTTACTTCAACCGTTCCGTCATATATCTCAGGAACCTCAAGCTCAAAAAGGCGCTTTACAAGGTCTTTGTGTGTACGTGAGATCTTAACAATCGGCTTCTTTGTCTTTCCGACAATACCTGTGATATATACTTTAACCTGCTTGCCTTCCTCGAGAACTTCTCCGGGTATCTGCTCATTCTTGAAGAGATAAAGTTCTGTACCCTGGTATTCAACAGTAACTGTTCCTCTTCCTGGTTCTATCTGAGAAACTGTAGCAATAATACAGTCATGTTCCTTCTGTTCAAACTTTCCGAGCATCTGCTCACGGTTTATCTCACGAAGGTCGCCCTTGATTGACTGCTTAGCTGAAAGAGCAGCCATTCTTCCGAGTTTGGAAATGTCGATTTCCTTGAGTATTGTGCCTCCGACTATAGCGTTCGGATCAATGGTCTTTGCAACATCGATATTAATCTCATTCTCATCGATAGGCTCATCATCAATGATTTCCTGAACGATGTACATTGCGAATTTTTTCTTTGCTGGGTCTATCTCGACTCTTATTCTGTCCTCACTGTGAGGATATGCTCTCTTAGCGGCTTTTAGCATTGCTGACTTAACCTTCTCAATAAGCAGTTCAGTCTCAACGCTGTTTTCTTCGCCGAGCATCTTAAGTGCGTCGAAAAAGTTTTCCATTATATTTTCCTCCGTTTATATTATATTTACCTTAACCTTGAATTTTTTCTGAGGCTCAGTCAAAATCGAACCACAGCTTTACAAAAGCGATATCCTCCAGAGGTATCACCCGTTCAGTATCATCCTCATTCTTAACTTTCAATTCGTTTTTGTCGACACCGACAAGATAGGCGCAGATTTCCTTCTCACCATCAACATTTCTAATGAAACGGATTCTGACCTTGTCTCCCTCACAGACTTCGAAGTGATCCTCCTTCAGGAGTTCTCTCTCCAGTCCTGCAGAACCGACTTCAAGCATATACTGCTGAGGTATCGGATCAGCCTCGTCGAGCACCTCGTTCACGGGCGCTGTTACTCTCTCGCAATCCTCGATCGTAATCCCTTCATCACAGTCAATAAAGATCCTCAGATACCACATTGCTCCCTCTTTGACATAATTGACATCCCAGAGGTAATATCCGAGTTCGTCAGTAATCGGCTTTACGAGGTCGTAGACTTTTTTCTCTGTCCCTCCGAACTTTTTCAGCTTCATCCGGTGCTTTTCTCCTTTCTTTCTAAAGCTTATGCAATAGCCGTCGGAAGCATTTCTCCCGATACAATACGAAAGACCGGAAGTTTCCGGTCTTTAGTCTAACTATCATCATTTAGTATTATACCACCTAAAAAAGGAAAAATCAAGTGTTTTCGGAGATTTTTTCTATTTTTTCATATATTTTTTCTGAACAGACAAAAAATCGGTACCAAGTCGTATGACAAGGTACCGATATCTTTCTGTTATGCAAGCGCTTCGTTCTTTGGAAGAGCAGCTACTCCTGCGTTTACAACTGTTGTGGTCGTTGTTGCAAGAGGATTATTTGAATCAAGAACTGATGTTGTAGCAAGAGCCGGAGTATCTGCCCCGCCGACATTTACCTTGATCTCTATCTCAATGTCAGGATAATTCTTAAAGCTTAAGATTATGTATGTCTGTCCCTTGGATACACCAGTAATATATCCGGAAGCGTTAACAACAGCTATTGTAGGATCCATTGACTTCCAAACCTCATCAGATTCGCCAGTGCCCTGATCCGGGTAGCTCTGGATTATCGGAACGTCAGTCTCTCCGATATCAAGGAAGAGCTCACGCTTTGAAAGCTTAACATTTGAAGCCTTGGGATTTACTACAACTGTAGTAACTTCAGTTGTAGTTTCTATAGGAACGGTCACCTCAGGCACGGTAGTTACAGTAGTTGTGGTTGCGGAAGCTTTTGTACTGCTTCCTTCACCTGCGTTTTTAGTACATTTTGCTAGAAGTACGACAAACAGCAACACGATGAACGCTATGACTGCAAGCGCCCCCAGCTGCCTTTGTCTAAGCACCTTACGTGTAACACGTCTTCTGTTGTCCATACTTTATTCCTTCCTTTATTTTTATATCTTAACAAAAGAATAATTCTTTGATAACATTATAACACAAGGGCTTAAAAAAGTCACGCACTTTCGAAAATTTTTACACATTGCTGTAAAAGACACATCTGTTTTGTTTATTGTGCACAAACAGTGTTCCATTAATAATAGTTACATACCCTGACAGGCCATCACTTCTTCTCCCGAAAAAGCCCAATACTATGCTCAACTTTTAAAGCCTCTCAAGAAAGGAATAATATACCGACATTCTTAACAAGAGCACTGATTACCGCTGTCTCAAAAAACTTAATTGAATCGGCTTACTTCGCTGTCAATCACATCGCTCCACGCATCTCGCAATTCACTCCATGTGCCTATCTTTCCTTCAAGAACAGCAGTCGTAAGGTTATCCATCACTCCACGCGTCTCATATGAATAGTCTCCGTTGCCATACATTCTCTCACCCATTCCGTAAGCAATATCAATGACAGGCTTTGACTTAAATACTTCCTTATAACTCTCAAGAGCATCATACTGCTCCTCAGTAATGAAA
The DNA here is from genome assembly GCA_017960805.1 of Ruminococcus sp. Lineage (GTDB taxonomy): Bacteria > Bacillota > Clostridia > Oscillospirales > Ruminococcaceae > Ruminococcus. The sequence goes on along the minus strand of JAGCYM010000039.1, from coordinate 5,116 downwards.
TTCGTCTTTTCATCGCTGATTTTCTTCTCTGTAAGAGCAAGTTCCTTCGCTGCAGATTTATAATCCTCACGCGAAGCGGCAACTCTCTCGCACTTGATATATGTTGCTACCGCAGCTCCCTTTGCTGAGTTCTTTACAAGCATTCTCGCGTTCAGAATGCAAGGAATGCTGTAACTATCCATACCAGAAGGCTTTGGGAACGGAACAACCATAAGATCTGAATTAGGATTATTACCATTTGACACACTTAGAGACCAGCTGCCTCCGGAATAGAAAAGTGAAGTCTTATCTCCTGGGAAGCCGTCTTTCCAGTCAGAATCATATAACTTCTTTGAAGCAATCTCCTCCATCAGCTGACCAGCTTTTTCAATAGAAGGATCAGAAATGTTATTTACAAGACTGCTTCCATCAAACCCGACAACTGTCTGTCCCGTAGAACTGAGAAGCGAACTTCCGATATCTCCGCATATTCCATACCTCTTCTTGCCCTCGGGAGCTTTTGAAACATAATTCTCCATTATGGATATGAATGCATCCCAGTCCCATTTTCCGTCAAGATAAAGCTTATACGGATCATCTCCAAGTTCCTGCTCATTGATGATATTTCTGCTGTAAATAAGAACAGACGGATCTGATACATCATACGGAACAACATAATGACTTCCTTTATAAGCAAGCTTATCTATGATGTTGTTCATATCATTCCAGATTCCTTCATTCATGCCAAGCATTTCATAATAAGGATCGAGCGCTTCAAAACGATCCCTTGATACTCCATCAGGAACCGCTCCAGGCTCATAAGGGAACATATCAACTTCGTCACCAGAGATAACCATTGAATCAAGTTTCTCATATTTCTCTTCAGGCTGAGTAAGCACAAAATCAATTTTAGCACCATACACATCCTCAAAAAGTGCCAGCGCAGTTGAACGATTTTCACCCTCTTCCGGATTCAGGTCAAAATCAGCCAGCCATACTATATGCTGCCCGCGTATGTCTGCAGGATTTTTGGTTGCCGGCTCTGTTGCATGCTGTGTTTCCTCTTCTATGCTGTCTTCAGAGGTCTTCCCGCTATCACACGATACTGCAGATGCCATTACAGCGACTACAGCTGTTACTGACGCAAGAAGCCTTTTTATACTATTCATTTGTAATGCTCCTTCCATGGCTAAGAGTTCGCTTAATGACGCAAACTCGCTCTAACCTTCAATTATTATACTATATCGCTTCTTCTAAGTCAAGCACTGGAAGAAACAGCTGACAATTGTCAAAGTTTCGGCAAAAATCCACCAAAAAGGCTATTCTTCATTGCGCGTAAGCATAAACTAACAAATTAATCTTGATTTTCTTCGCCTTTATGTTACAATAGAAAACAGAGGAGCGGAAGCTCCTGAATATTCTACGGAGGTGCTTTAATTATGGCATATAAGATTTCAGACGATTGTGTTAGCTGTGGTGCTTGTGCAGGCGAATGCCCTGTAGGCGCTATCTCAGAAGGCGATGGAAAATACGTTATCGACGCTGACGCTTGCGTAGAGTGCGGCGCTTGTGCAGGTGTTTGCCCAGTAGGCGCTCCTTCTGCTGAGTAATTTCAGACACGAAAATGCTGACGGCTATCCGAAAGGATAGCCGTTTTTCTTTTGCAGGGCTTAAATCAGCCGTTTTTCAGCACATATGACTCTTGACACGAATGATATCGTTGTGGTATACTAAGAAAGCGCGTTAAGCGATTTAATCCCCAGCTCTGAACGGAGGCTCATATAATGAGAAGATATAAAATTACCGCACTTATTCTTTGTGCGGCTATGGCTTTAACATCAGCTGTCAGCTGCTCTGACGGCAATACCAGCAGACCGATGTCAGTGACATCTCAGGAAACAACAATCAACCCCAATAACGAGGGCCGTGCAAGCAACGAAGTCACTGCCGCAATTTCTGAAAAAGCAAACGCCAATAAAACTGACTTTACACTTAACAGAGTCATCGACGCAGGAACACACAACGACAAGAACGAACGCTACATATACCTGGATGTAACTATAGATAATGCTACTGACAAAGAGTACGATCTTAGCATGATCAACAATTTCTATCTTCTTCTCAGCGATGGAAGCGAGATTCACTATCATGTAGGAAGTCAGCTCTACGCAACCAATAATATAGACGGATACATCCCCAGCCCATTCACTGTACCCGCAAGCGGAAAGTTCAGTGGTATTATTGGAGGTTTTGCTGTAGCAGACAGTGTTACGGATTTCACTGTATGCTTCTTCCCGACGCTCAATGATCCTCAAAACACACCTGATGTAATTAAGGTCAATGTCACAAGCAATGACATCGTAACATTATCAAAATAAAATATAAATATATCATCACAGAGGACAGTCAGACGACGGTCCTCTTTTTTGTCCAGCTGACAAAATGGCAAGCGAAAGGAAATATATTCCCGCACCAGTTACTATAGGAACCACAAGAGCTATCGATTTCACCAGTACTACTCTGAAACAGATCCCTGTTGCAAGATATGAACTGCCCCCGCACATAACTCCAGCATATAGTACTTTCAAAAATGGTGACAAAGGCAGATCAATTCCGGATCTATTAACATACACTACCAATGAAGCAATCAGTATCACCAAATAACAAACTGATGTTGATAAAGCCGCACCATTCACCCCCATCACCGGAATGAGAACAATATTACCAGCGAGTTTCAAAGCAGTTCCCGCGAGCATGATCTTCAGTGGAACAAAAGGCATGCCGATTGCCTGTAAAAGGCTGAATACAGGATATGAAAGGCAAAGACATACCATTCCAGGCATAAGAAGTCTCAATGCAGAAACAGAAATCTCAACTTCTTCACTTTGCTTAGGAAAAAGCATATGCAGTATTTCCGGTGCCAGGACTCCTAGTCCGAAAGCTGAAGGAACTGATATTACAGCCGCTGTCATGAGAGCCTGTAACGTTCCCTTCTCCAGAGCAGAATGATTTCTTTCAGCCCATGCCGATGTTATTGATGGAAGCGCACCTTTCCCAAGCATATTTGTAACTGAAGGAACCAGATTGAACACAGTCAGAGCAATTCCGGAAAACGATCCATAAACGAAATACGGTATATCCTCATCAACTACCGAAGCAGGAACAAACATCCTGCAACCGAAATGCGTGATGCAAACTATCATTGTCCACATATCAACAATTGAAGTCAGATTAGTCACAACAGAACTCACTCCAACCGGAAGCGATGTTTTCAATAGTTCCTGCGATATTCTTAAACGGGAATACACTAGCGATTCTCCGTTACTGTGTTTTTTCCCAAATACTGCCAATAACATCAGGAACAGCATTGCGCCGAATGAAGACATTGAAACTCCAAGTATTCCTGCTGCTGCAGACAGAGCTCGAACATCAGAAATAAATGAGAAATGCGCCATTATCCTGCTCCCATTCGAGTTAACATAGTTACAGAGACATAATCCTGCTACTACCTTTACAACACTTTCAACCGCCTGTGAAATCGCTGTCGGATACATATTGCTCAAGCCTTCGTAGTAACCACGCTCAACTGCTATAACACATCCGAACAATACCGAAGGTGCTATCATCATAAGAGCCAGAACTGACTCTGTTCCTCCTGTGGACATCACGCTGAACGGGAACGCCAGCAAAACTATAGCAAAACTCCCTAAAACGCCGATCACCGTAAACAAAAGCAGCGCAGTACTCCTTATCCTGCGTATATTGTCATACATTCCCAAAGCAGCACTCTGAGCAGTCATCCGTGCCACTGCTGAAGAAAGTCCTGTGGCCGTCAAAGCATACACAGGCAGAAAAAGATTGTATGCACAGCTGAAATAGCTCATGCCAACGCCGCCGAGAAGGTTTGTAAGAGGTATCTTGAACAACGCTCCAAAGCCCTTTGCTACTACTGCCGATATCATGAGTATTATCGAGCCTTTCAGTATGTTCTGCTTTTTCATCACTGCGCCTCCTGAACGTATTCCATACAGAATATGCCGAAAACTGCAGGAATATGAAAGACGAAGCCATTCAGATCTTTATAGGTATTCTTAATATTTTCATCCTAATACCTCATTCAAAAAGCTCTATGTTAATGCGTCACAATTATTTGGCTAAAAAATCTTGAAGGTCAGGTGGAATATTCTGCATTTTGACCAACCATTATTCATTGTTCTTATATAATCCTCCAAGAATAGCCTTGGGCTTGAAAAAATAGCCTGTTATTATTGCTTTTTTCTTTGTATTGTGGTATAATATTAGCTGGCTAATTATCAAATAGACTACTTGAAAAGGATGGATAATAAATGGAATATAAATTTTCCGATAAAGTCAGCGGACTGAAAGCATCTGCTATCAGAGAGATCCTAAAGTTCACAGCAGATCCTGAGGTCATTTCCTTTGCTGCAGGCAACCCTGCTCCGGAAGCTTTTCCGAAGGAAAGAATAGCCGAAATATCCGCAGAGCTTCTGCGAGATGATCCCATACTGGCTCTCCAGTACAGTGTAACTGAGGGATATACACCTCTCCGTGAATTCCTCAAGAGCTGGATGGAAACAAAAGGCTGCTTTCACAAAGAATTTGATGATCTTATCATAACATCAGGAGGCCAGCAGGCGAATGAGCTTTCATGCAAGGTGCTTCTCAACGAAGGTGATACCCTTCTCGTGGAATCCCCGAGTTTTATAGGTTCGCTCAATGCGTTCCGCTCATACAATGTCAACCTTGTCGGCGTTGATATGGATGATGATGGTATCAATCTCGAAAAGCTTGAAAACGCACTGAAAACTCAGCCAAATGTTAAAATACTCTATCTGATTCCGAACTTCCAGAATCCGACAGGCCGTACAATGTCACTTGCCAAGCGCAAGACTGTATACGAACTCGCATGCAGATATGACTTCATCATACTTGAAGATGACCCATACGGTGAACTTCGTTTTGCCGGTGAAAACGTTCCGACAATCAAGAGCCTTGATACTGAAGGAAGGGTTATATATTCAAGTACATTCTCAAAGCTCATTTCATCAGGATTCAGAACCGGTTATGTTTCTGCTCCCGCACCGATCATCCAGAAAATCGTTGTCTGCAAGCAGGT
>JAGCYM010000005.1 GCA_017960805.1 Ruminococcus sp. | reverse complement strand
GGAATGAACAGAACAATAAACAATGCCATTAAAGAGGGCTGTGAAAAGGCTTCTGCTGAATTTTGAGTCAGTAAAAATCCACAAGACATTGCCAGTAATGCGGACACAAAAGCAGCAGTCAGTGATACAGCCTTATGCTTCATGATAAACATCTGCGACCTGATGATATTATTCATGTCTGCCACCTACCTTTTCGAGATAATAATCCTCTAAGTTCTGACCTTCTTCATTTAGTCTGGTAATAACAAGTCCGTTGTCAGCCAGCGTTTTGGAGATGTGCAGAATACCGCCGAGGTGCTCAAAAATATGAATCTCCTCGCCGTGAATGACTTGGTAATCGTGAATGGACAGCTTGTCTTCGAGGACTGCCGCTGTTTTGTTGATGTCGTCCGTCCGCAAAGCAATATGTCCTCTGCACTTCACAAGCAGCTCTTCACGGCTGAGATTTTCAATCAATTCGCCGTGGCTGATGATCGAGAAATCGGTGCAGAGCTCGGAAAGCTCCGACAGCAGGTGGCTTGAAATGAGCACAGTCACACCCCATTCCTCCTGCATCCGCTTGATGAGCTGTCGGACTTCCACAATACCCTCCGGGTCAAGCCCGTTCACTGGCTCGTCCAGCACCATGATCTCAGGCTTTGGCAGAAGTGCCATACCGATACCGAGCCGCTGTTTCATACCGAGAGAGAATTTATTTGCACGCTTTTTGCCCGTGTTAGCAAGCCCGACAAGCTCCAGTATTTCGTCGATCCGCTTTTCATCGGGATAACCCCTAAGATAGCGGATATATTCAAGATTCTGACGAGCTGTCATTGAGCCTGCAATGATCGGCTGTTCGATCATAAAGCTCATTCTCGCACGGGAATCGTCAAGATTATCAGGACTACCGAACAGCGCCAGTTCACCTTTCGACGGAAAGAATAATCCCGCAAGAATTTTCATGATCGTAGTCTTGCCTGCGCCGTTCGGACCGATCAGCCCGCAGATATGTCCGCGCTCTACCGTCAGGCTGAAATCGTGAAGGACTTCCTGCTTTTGGTAGGACTTACAAAGCCCTCTCATAGTTATCACGCTATTTCCCATAGAGCCGCCCCCTTTCGTTTTACTACATCCATTCTAACATCAAAAGGTAAAGAAAAGGTTAAGCGAATGGTTAAGAAACCGTTAAGTTACAAGACGATAGCCCATACCCCAGACCGTTTCGATATACTCGTTGTCGGGATCTAGCTTTTTCAGCTTGGAACGGATATTGCTCATGTGGACTTTGACTGTATTATCATCGGTGATATAATTCTCGCCCCACACGCTTTCAAACAGGTTTGCTTTCGACCACAGCTTAGTGGGATTTTTCAGCATCAGTTCCAGTATTGCAAACTCCTTGCTTGTCAGCGTAAGGGTTTTGCCGCAGACAGTCGCCGCCCCTGCCGTGATGTCAAGCATCAAATTCTTGTAGGTCAGCACTTGTGCTTCTTCCGGCTTTCGGGAATTTCCCTCATACCGCCGCAGAACGGCTTCCACACGGACAAGCAGTTCGTCAAGGTCAAAGGGCTTTGTGATGTAATCATCAGCACCCATTCTTATCAGGTCTATCTTTGAGCGTGTCTCACTTTTTGCCGACACCACGATCACTGGAATATCGGAAAATTCCCGTATCTTCTGCAATACCATATCACCACTCTGAAACGGCAGCATCAGGTCAAGTATCAGTAGCGACAGATCATTTTGCTCCCGAACGATACGAACGGCATCAAGTCCGTTCAGCACCGAAAGTGTTTCATAGCCCTGCGAGGACAAGTATTCACATATAAGGCGGTTTATCTCCCTGTCGTCCTCGGCAGTCAGTATCTTTTTCATGGCACATCTCCCGAATGAATGTGTTTATTGTAATAATTATAGCATAGTTCGGAGGAAATATCAATCGGCAGAAAAGATAAAGAGCTGTTCTTTGGCTTGAGAACAGCTCTTACATAGCAAAATCGTCTGTTTATCGCATTTTTTTATGGTTCGTAAGGGGTTCGGGTAGGTTCATCAAGTCAAAATAAAGGGTGGTATGTGTCAAGTAAATGTGGGCAGCATTTTCAAATATCGTCACAAGGCCTTAAATACGAATCGAAAAAAGATTAATTAGTTGGAAGTTATCCTCTTCATTCACTGCAATGTGGGTGGAAACGTGCAATTATTAATCCCTTCATATCCCTTTCCGGTTGTGGTTGGAATCTTTGAAGCCGATAAGACTGGCTTGGGAGATTCACAAGAGTCAGTATCAGCCTTTTGGAATGTGGTTTAGACGTATGATATATGCAAAGAAGAGCAGAAAGGTTATTTCCACCTTCTACATTCCAACATGCCCTTCCACCTTTCATACGACTTCCAATAAGTGTGAATACATTGCTTTCCATGCTTACGAGACGAGCATGATGTATAACTCCAGGTTCTCTTGTATCTGGTATCTCTACTTTTCGATCATAATAGCTTGATAATGCATCAAAATATTTTATAATATGACTTATAATAGCTGTTCATTTAACAGTTACTTTGTAGGTGTTCTCAATTCTCAAACCCGGATATGCAGCTGTCAGACGAATTATCAACAGAGCATGAAAGAACTGAAAGAAAAATATCAGAGAGTAGAGTAAAACCATATGACATTATAATAAAAATCTGCAATTAATAAAATTAGCAGAAATATATTAAAATTCGACCTCTTTTGCTGGAATAAAAAAACAAAGGGTGAAAAAGTTTTCAAACAGATTTGTTAACTGCACAGATAATGCTTTTGTTGACTTGTTAGAAAGTTATATGGTATAATTTAGAAAAAAGAATGGAAGGAATAGATCCGCTAATGGAAACACTACATTCAATTCTCTACGTATGCTGCATTGTGGCTGATATCGCTGTTCCGGTCGCTATTATCTTAAGTGTAGCGATCATTATTATTAATGGGCAAAAGATAAAGAAAGATCCCTCCACTAAAAAATCAGGACTTCCGGTCATACTGATTGTGGGCACAATACTGCTAGCTATAGTAATGAACTTCCTGTATTTTGCGGTAGCTGTCAAGAAATATGCTAAGAGCGAAGAAAGTGTGGATGAACTGCCAGGCTTTTCTGTCACATCTGAAAGTCTGCATGATGGTGAATGGGACACGGAGATCGGAAAGAATTCTGAAAACAAGTCTCCGCAGCTGTCATGGGATCCTGTTTCAGGTGCTAAAGCATATAGTATAATCATGATCGATGAAACTGCCAGCAACTGGATGCACTGGAAGACTTCATCGGTTACAACTGCTGGTGTTGATCTTGGTTATGCAACTTCTGACTCGTATGTCGGACCATATCCTCCAAACGGAGAAACACATGTGTATACAGTATATATTGTAGCACTCAAGGAACCGAAAGACGGATTTGTCGGTATGCTGGATGCACCAAATAATGTTGCCGATCACGACCTGAAGAGAAGTCTGAATTCATTGGATATATATGACAATGGAAAAACCGGCAACGCAATTGCAATAGGAACTATCTCTGGCACGTATTCATCAAGGAAAAAGTGATCATATATGATATGGCTCCGCCGGTTCAGACTTTTTTTAGCTGCTGGCGGAGTTTTTATAATGCAAAAATGCCTCCGGTATGATCGGAGGCATAAGCTTTCTATTCAATTATTTCTTTGAATACTTCTCTCAGCATTGATATGTCTCCCTGAGCTGCCTTGATCGTAGCTATGTTAAGCATATCGGAGTCGCACAATGCAAAGTTTATATCACGTTCAGTATTCCTTACTAGAAGAGTGATGAAGAGTCGGAGTGTCCGGCCGTTTCCTTCACGGAACGGATGGAGCATATTAAGCTCATGATAAAGCTCCGTGAGCTCATCAATGAACTCATCATCAGGCATATCAAGCAGATAGTTCTGACTTTTCAGGCGCGCGAATTTTAGATTTCCGATCTGTTCGAGCTCTGTGTGCCTGCAGAATACAGTTCCCTTCTTAGATATGTTTATACTTCGAAGCGAACCGGCCCAGTCATACAGGTCACCAAATAGGAAACGATGAAGTGAACAGTAGAAATCAAAGTCTACATTAACGAACTCAGTTTCTTTCTCAGTTTGAATCCCTCGCAGAAGGGTTATCTGTTTTTCAACAGCGTCGAGCTGTGACTGGTCGTGGATATCCATTTTGTTGATGAGGACTGTTGAATTCTCGTAGCAGTTCCACTGACAGCCCTCAATGTTGTATACTGCCATTACTTGTTTTGTGTATCCTTTACTATCTTGTCCTTGAACTGACTGAATGTAAGCTCACCGCTCAGACACTTTCTGACGTTTTCTATTTCCCTGTCAGTAAAGCGGTAGCCTTCCATTCTAACAGAAGCAAGCTGATTCTTAAGTGCTTTTTCGGTTGAAATATTATGCAAGCTCCTCAGCTCCTTTCGTTGTTATTATAGATCATAAGGCTGCATTTGTCAATAGGTTGATTTCCTTGAAAAATACTTTTACTTATGCTTGTTGATTTGGTAATATTCCTTTACTTTTTTAACCTCTTTTCGCTAGAAGTCTCCGACCTCTACAGGTGGGAGATGAATAGCGCTCCTATTTACTAAATATTCTTGACATTGCAAACATAGTGTAATATAATAAAATCAGTTGACTATAACGAAAGCTGAAGGATAGTTTGATAGTAGACAGGAGGAATGAGTAAAATGGCAAACAAGGCTTATAAATTCAGAATATATCCGAACGTAGAACAGCAAATCTTGTTTGCTAAAACCTTCGGTTGTGTCCGCTTTATCTACAATCGTATGCTTTTTGATAAAATTGAGTATTATAAGGAAACCGGGAAAATGCTGATTACCACACCAGCACAGTAT
>JAGCYM010000038.1 GCA_017960805.1 Ruminococcus sp. | reverse complement strand
CAGCTGTGCTATCGACACAGGTGACTGGAATGGAGCTTCCAAGGATCAGATAGTAAATAAGATCAAGAGCGCAATGAATGATGGCAGTCTTAAGAATGCAATCGTTCTGTGCCACGAGACTTATTCCACAACAGCAGGTGCAATGGAGGAAGTTCTTCCTTACCTCAAGGCTCAGGGCTGGCAGGTAGTTACAATTTCCGAAATGTATGCTGTAAACGGCAAGCAGCTCAAAGGTGGACAGGTTCACACACGCTGCTAATTGCCAAAATTATTAATTACGCTATTCACACATTCTGATTATCCCCAAATTTCCCTGAAAAAACAGTCGGTTTTTGCCGACTGTTTTTTCGTATGGGAATTTTTTTTGGAGATAATGTGATTAGGTCTTTAACATACTTTTCACATTATGTCACATATTTGACGTTAAAGTGAAAGCTTTTACACATAATATTTCTTAAAATCTAACATTTGCTCCTAATTCTTTTCACATAAGATAAATATAATATACTCAGAGGTCAAGAAAAAGACCTAAATTGTGAAAAGGATAGTGAATGATATGAATGATAATAATTACAATGTTCCTCAGATGAATGCAACAGGTTCAGGCTTTTCAACTGATGGAGGTTCTCCTAAAAAAACAAAGAAACATACAGCTCTTAAAGCTACAGCATTTGCATTGACTATGGCCTTGGTATCTGCTGGTTCTATAGGCATTTACAGTGAAATAAATCAGATTAGAACTCGTGGTAATACAGAGGTAGTTCAGCAGGTTTCTGAGTCGGCAGAAGGTTCGTCTATAAAGCTTGAGAATGTCGGCCTTATTAACAGTGAAGAAGTCGGAGGAAAAGTTCTTCAGACTGAAGATATAGTAGATAAGCTTCTCCCATCTGTTGTTGGTATTGAATCAAAATTCAAGATGACTAGCATGGTAAACAACAATGGTTTCTTCTTCGGATTCGGAGACAGTGGCAGACAGTCTTCTGAGTATACAGCTACAGCAACCGGAACCGGTGTTGTTATTACTAAGGATGGCTATATCGTTACTAATGCTCATGTTATTTATGACAGTGAAAATGGAGCAGGAAAAGCTGATAGTGTATCAGTAATCCTTAATAACGACGAGAAATATGATGCTGAGATAGTCGGCTATGATACAGACTGTGATATCGCAGTACTCAAAATTGATGCAGATGACCTTACAGCAGCTGAGTTCGGAGATAGCAACAATCTTCGCCTAGGTGAATCTGTAATTGCTATTGGAAACCCACTTGGTTTCGAATTAAAGGATACAGTAACCGGAGGAATGATCTCTGGTCTTAACAGAGACATTACAATTAATGATAAGGCAATGACTTTAATACAGACTGACGCAGCTATTAACAGCGGTAACTCTGGCGGACCACTTATTAACAAGTATGGTCAGGTTATTGGTATCAATTCATCAAAGATGTCAAGTAGCTATGGTTATGGTGAAGCTTCAATCGAAGGTATAGGATTTGCAATTCCTTCAAATGCAGTATCATCAATCGTTGATGATATCATGGAATATGGATATGTTACAGGCAAACCTCAGTTTGGTATTAGCTGTCAGGATGTAACTGAGACAATTTCACAGATGTACGATCTCCCTGTAGGTGTATATGTAACTACTGTATCAGAAGGCAGTGCAGCTGAAAAGGCTGGCCTTCAGAAGGGTGATATCATAACTGCAATTGATGACAAGGAAATCAAGACTGTTGAAGAACTCAATGCTCAGAAGAATAAGCATTCTGCTGGTGATATTGTAGAACTTACATTTATAAGAGACGGTGAGGAAGAAACCGTCAAAGTAACACTTGATGAGAATTTGGCTAAGAATAAATAATAGATAGTAATAATTCCCTTTCAGATCAAGATATAGATGATGAGGACAAAGGATACCCTCTCCCTTTGTCCTCGATTTTTTTGCTTTTGTATTGAAATCAAATTTTCATCATGTTATAATATGGTAAACGGTAGAAAATCCGTTAATTGATAGCATGAGGAGGATGAATTAGATGAAAAACACTTTTTCAAGGGTGACGGCAGCTATTAGCTCAATCGTGATGATTACAGGTTTTATGCCTGGTTTCTCTGCATTGGGGGCAGATAAGTCACAATATACACCTGAGCCAACTGGCTATTGTGATGTTACGGTCAATGCCTATAATGTTGATACGGGTGAACTATTCAATGAAGACAATGTAATGCTGCGTTTCGAAGCAGAAACTGAAGAGGGGAAGGCGCATGGCGTTGGTGCTTGGTTTGATGGATGGCATGTTCCTGACAGTAATCCGCATACTTCTGAAAAGATACCTGTAAGTTCTGATTATACATATTACTATACCTTAACATGGAATGATTATGAATCATATATATATGAAATAGATCAAGTCAGTGTAGGAAACAGATTCAAACTTGAAAATGATGATGATATAACGATTGATATATATATTAAAAAGAAGTATAAACCAGGTGTTTTTGATAGTTTCTTTGTATATATCGGAAAAAACAAAGAAAGCGGTAATGCAGAGTTTATCCAGTTCTATCCAGTTAGTGAGGATGAGCCTGATACTCTCAGAAAAAGGCAACTGACATACTTGGGGAAGATTGATGATAACACTGCATATGGTGATATATATATAACCGATCAGGCGGTTGTTCCAAAAGGTACTTCAGGGAATCTATCGCTGGAACCTCTTGATGATTTCAGGCAAAACGGAAGCATTATGCAGTTTGCCGAAACACCGACTCTGAGAGTAATATCTGTTAAAACTAATAATAACCTTAGTCAGTCAAATAATGTTCTCACAATGACTATGCTTCAGGATGGTGTAGTAGGATCATATAACTATTCTATTAAACTTGATGACATTGATTTTCCTTACAATTTAGATAATATTCAGGAGGGAGATACCATTCAGTTTTATCAATGGAATAGTAATATTCTTATTCCGGCTGATGATTATGTTCATATACCTGTGATGATGGGAGATCTTAATGACGACAGGACATTTACTGTAGCCGATCTTGTTATTATGGAAAAGTGGCTGCTTGGTTCGGCTGATGCTAAGATGGATGACTGGATCGCTGCTGATTATGATAGAGATGGTGTAATTGACTGGTATGATCTATGTGCTATGAGAAAGGCAATTATTGATGAACTGAGTAAACCGCAGGCAACAATGGTTGTGGATACCAGTTATGGCGGTTATGGAATTGCTGGACAAGATCTTGGACACGGCGAGTATACAGATGAATACATTGTTAAAAAAGGCGACTGGTTTGTTGAGTTCTATGGCGGATCATGGCTCAAAAACGAACCGCTTTACACCGATTCAAGAAGTAATGCAGTGATCCTGGAGGTAACTGATGTTAATGAGGAGGGTGTAACCTTTATTGCTAAGGAAACAGATTATAAATCTAATGATAAGAAATATACAGTAAAATACGGTGATGATGGACAGGACCTGCGGTCGTTGTATATGGTTTTTGATGGAACCAATTTTAATTATAAGGTTTCATTTAAGGATTATGTTGTTCCTATGTCAGCTGAATAATCATCCAATAAATATAAAAAAATACCACAAACGCATCACAATGGCGTTTGTGGTATTCTTTTATATTCTTTTCTGATCGGAATTATTCAATTCCAGCCTGCTGCTTAGCAGCAGTTAGCGTGTTCTTCATAAGCATTGCGATTGTCATCGGTCCAACTCCGCCAGGAACAGGAGTTATGTACCCAGCTCTCTTCTCAGCGGATTCGAAGTCAACATCTCCGCAGAGTTTTCCATTTTCATCGCGGTCCATACCGACATCGATGACAACTGCGCCCTCTTTGATCATATCACCAGTAACGAACTTCGCGCGTCCGATAGCAACTACGAGAATATCGGCTCCAAGGCAGATCTCCTTGAGGTTCTTGGTCTTGGAATGGCATATTGTAACCGTTCCGTTTTTCTGAAGAAGAAGCATGGCCTGAGGTTTACCGACGATATTGCTTCTGCCAATAACTACACACTGTTTGCCGGTGATGTCAACGCCTGTGCTTTCAATGAGACGCATAACACCTGCTGGGGTGCATGGGAGGAAGGAATACTCACCTATCATTATTCTGCCGACATTTTCAGGATGAAAAGCATCAACGTCCTTAGCAGGGGAAATAGCATTGATTACCGCCTTTTCGTCAATATGTTTAGGAAGAGGAAGCTGAACGAGTATACCGTTTACGCGGTCGTCTCTGTTGAGAACATTAACCAGATCAAGCAGCTGTTCCTGAGTTGTGCTAGCATCTAGTGCATATTCAAATGACTGGAAGCCTACAGCCTCACATGCCTTCTTTTTATTGTTTACATAGACTCTCGAAGCGGGGTCATCACCAACAATAACAACAGCAAGTCCAACTTTCAGTCCGTTGCTTTCTTTGAGTTTTGCAGTTTCATCTGCAACTTCTTGTTTTACGCTTGCGGAAACTGCTTTTCCGTCTATAATCTGTGCCATGAATATGTCCTCCTAATTATTTCTTGTGATGTTTTTTCTTTTTATTGTGACCGCCCTTTTTGGAGCCGCCTGAAATTTTATTGCCATGTTCAGCTGCTAGTTTTTCATATTTATCATTTGCTTCAGATACAACTTCTTCTGCTTTGTTTTCAACGATTTCTTCAGCAGAAGCAGCTGTATCCTTAGCTGTATTAACTGCCTGTTCAGCCTTGTCCTTTACTGTGTCAGCAGCCTTTTCAGCTTTATCCTTTACTGTGTCAGCAGCCTTTTCAGCTTTATCCTTTACTGTGTCAGCAGCCTTTTCAGCCTTATCCTTAGCTGCGTCAACAGCCTTTTCAGCCT
>JAGCYM010000037.1 GCA_017960805.1 Ruminococcus sp. | reverse complement strand
AGTCCGCCGAGTGTGTTCGCAAGACAGGAATCGAAAATGAGTTTGAACAGCTGTGGGAACTGTATCCGAGGAAGGAGGGAAAGAAGAACGCATATGCTGCATATAAGCGAGCGAGAATGAGGAAAGACAAGCCGTGCAGCTATGAGCAGGTAAAGAAGGGTATTGAAGCTTACAGTACCCGTATAAGCGGATTGGAACCGAAGTATGTCAAACAGGGACAGACGTATTTCAACGGCGAATGCTGGAATGATGAATATATTTACGATGCAAAGATGCCGGATCCTGATGTCAAGAAATACGAAGTCATGATAAACCGGTTCTGATTCTGAGAATGTGCAAAGAAAAAAAGGGAAAGGTAGTGAGAATATGTTTGATGATTTTTTAGCTGCTTTTATATTTATAGCAACGATAAAAGCTTTTGTATGGGCTTATCAGAGATTCTCATGGAGGGAATATATCTACTCGAAAGAACATCCGACATTGCTTCGGATAGAAGACCTGAGAAAGCAGTACGACGGAATCGACAACCTGGAAACGCTTATCAAGCAAGTCGAGAAGAATCCCGATGTCGAAGTCTATGTATACCTGACATATTCGGACTTCGCAGGTGGGATTGACAAAGAAGTAAAGATCCCTGTCCAGCCGAACAGCAGAGTCTGGAAGCAGCTCTGTGAAACGGAGAAGGGGAGACTTTACAAAGAACTCGGAAGAGCAAAGAATATCTTCCGACTCCCCTTTCATAACAGCTGACAAAGCTGATCGTTACGTGGGCGAACGAAAGGGGAACAAAAGGATGTGCAAAGAAAAGGGAAGTGATTTGTATGGAGCACTTCAAGAATCGTGCTTTAAGCCGTGTTGACGGTGTTATTACGGGACACTGCATCATGTGCGGCAAGTATCTTGGCAATGAATATGATACGAATTACTACGCTCTCATTAGGCGAAAATACTGTGAGGAACACGCTGAAGCTGTACACTCGCTGTCTATGCAGGCAGGCCGCAGGAGGTATAAAGACAAGCAGCGCAAGACTGTAAAAGCAATGCGCTCACTGATCGATGAATACATGTACCGTGCGAGGCTGCTGCAAGAGTATAACGAGGAGCTCCAGAGAGAGCTCGACGACCTGAAAAGGAGAAGATTATGAAGAAAGGCAATTCAAACGCATTGTATATTCTTGCAATTATCGTGACAGTTATAATATTCGTCACGCATTGCAAAGATCTGGATCGTGTACCGGGTGTACACGTTGAACCTGGAGAAGTATCCGTCGAAATCGGAGACTTCAGTTATCATAGCTGAAAGGAGAAAGATCATGGATACAAAGAATTATTTTTATAACAGCCGGATAACAGGACAGAAACAGTCTGTAATGGCACCGTCGGTAGCAGCTGCTCTTGTGAGCTTCTGTGAACAGGAACCTGAATTCGAACAGGCGGTCGAGCAGTCAGGAAAGACATTCCAGGACTGTATGGACGATGTTGCAAAAGGAATCGGCAGAAGTATTTCAGACCTCGATGCCTACAAAAAGGCTGTAAAGTTCTATTTCTCCACTGCCGATATCCATTTTCACATGACCATTGACCTCTGCGGTGATATAGGCTCACCGCCTATAACTATGACAAAGGCCGATAAGGGAGCATTAAACGTATCACTTGACGATCTCCTCGGCGATCTGTGAGGTGCCGTCATGAAAAGAGAACGCAAGGAACAGCTGCTGACACAGTTTCCTGCACTTCCAGCCGGTGCTATGGAGCAAATGAAGGGCAGAGGCGCGCGGAACTTTGTTGTCCTGATCACACGTCAAGCAGGAGGAGAACTGTATGCACGCTGCTATCACCGATACAGTGACGGTCATATAGCAGAACGTCAGCGTTATGTATTTGCAAAGGACGGTGCAGTCAGATACGGCAAGAGTGATTATAAGCCCTGGGAGATAAGAACAGAATTCCGTGAACCTGTATTCTGCCAGTCCGGATACGGATATTCGTTCGACAACAGCTACTGTGTGTTGAACTATGAAGCGATAAAACAGAGCTGGATGAAATATGCACCGATCAGCGATCACACAAGCTTACTGTACATGGAATACCTCGGCCTGTACTGCAAACACCCGAATGTCGAGTACCTGATCAAGCAGGGATACGGTTTTTTGATAAGCGAGGAATACTTCGGGTACTGGGGAACACATACAAGGCTTTCGATATCACCCCTCATAAACTGGAAAAGCAATAATCTCCTGAAAATGCTCGGATTGAACAAAAATGAATTCAAGGCATTACACGGACGTGAAAGACTGTACCCTGATTACAGGATGTGGCGTGACCGATTCCCGAAATACAGCATAGAAGATATACTTCAAATCGCTTATGCATTTGGCTATGAATACGGGACGGCCGAACGTTTTGTCGAAGCTACAGGTTTAAAACTTCGCAGACTTGCAAGATATCTATACGGAAACGAGATAAGGCCTCGTGATTACAATGACTACATAGGTCAGTGCAAGAAGCTGAAATATAATTTACATGATACAGCCATATCCATGCCGCATGACTTCAATGCTATGCATACAAGACTGAGCAATATCATCAAGTACGGTAACAGTGAAGGACTGTCAGCTGTGTTCAGGAAACACATCGAGAAGCGCCGACAGCTTGAATTCTACGGGATGGATTTATTTATCCGCCAACCGGAGAGCTTTGAAGAGATAATAGCTGAAGGCGAAGCTCTTCATCACTGTGTAGGCAGCTATGCAGAAAGACATTCACTCGGCAAGCTGCATATCATGTTCATCCGCAGCAAGGCAGAGCCTGATAAACCATACTACACGATGGAAGTCAGTGTTGCCGGAAGGATAGTTCAAGTTCGTGGAGAGAGAAACTGTGATCCTACACAGGAAGTATCAACTCTGATAGCAGCTTATACAGAATACCTGAAGACGGTGTTCCGAAAAGCACATAAACGGAAATCAGCATAAAGGAGAAAAGAAGAATGGAAGAAATAATGCTACAACCGCAACAGGAAGCGGTCATAGTAACGGAGCGTATCCGTGCCAACGGCAAGATAGCCGTCAATGCTGTCTGCAATATAGGCAAGGACCTGCGCTATATGAAGATTGAAGAACTATACAGGCATATCGGCTACGAATCTTTTGAGGAGTATGCAGAAAAGGAATTCAGCCTCAAACGCAGACAAGCCTACCAGTACATAAGCGTATACGAGAACCTCGGCGAGGAGTTTGTGCAGTCGAATGCACAGCTCGGTATCACAAAGCTCGCTCTCCTCACACAGGTCAATATCGAAGACCGGAATGAACTTATGTCCGAAAACGATCTTGAAGGCATGACAGTAAACGAGATAAAAGAGCTTATAGAAAAATTTAAGATACAGGGTGAACAGCTCAGCTTTCTCGAAAATGAGAATGAAGAGCTGAAAAAGCAGACTCCGAAGGATCTTGAAGAAAGAATCGCCGATCTTGAAAAAGCAAACAAGCGCCTCATGGGAAAAATCGATCTTGCAGAAAGAGAAGCCGCTCTTTCCAGAAAGAACGAGGAAGCCGCCTGTGGTAAGCTGAGTGTTCTCAAAACCGACTTTGATATGCAAAAAGAAAAGATAGCACAGCAGGAAGCTCAGATAAAGGAACTCGAAAGCCGTCCTGTAGACGTAGCTGTCAAGGAGGTCATAAAAGAAGTCCCTGATACAAAGGCAATCGAAAAGAAGGATAAGGAGATCGAGAAGCTACAGAAACAGTACAGTAAGCTCGAATCCGAACAGGAGCAGGCGATAGAAGCTGTAAAGAAGGAATATGAGAACAAACTTGCAGAAATGCGTCGTTCATCAGCCGAAGCTCTCGACAACGTCGATAAAAGTTCCTTCAAGAATATATATACTTCTGCTTACAAGGAAATGAACGGTCTTCTTGAATTCGTGAGGGAATCAGAAGGAACGGATAAAACAGCATATATCGAAGCCGTAGAAAAGCTTATATATGCTATATCAGATTCAATCGACAAGCTTAAACAGGAGTAAAAAGCTATGAGCGTAAAAGAATGTCAGGTCTGTGGTCGAAAGACTGAAGCTGTAGGTGGAACACGGTACTGTCCTGAATGTGCGGAAGCTGTGAAGATATCACGTCAGCGTAGCAGAAAAGCTTTTCTTATACCTGGGCAATCAGAAAAGCTTTCCCGTGATGTACACGCAGCCATTGAAGAAGGGGTATCATACGGCAGATATATAGGCAAGCGATATAGTAAGGAGTTGAGAAGACGTGAAAATAGATGGTAAATATTATTCTGAGCCGGAAGTACAGGCATATATCACAAAGCTGAACAGGCTTGTATCAGATCTGACCGAGCTGCTTGCTCTGTCAGTGAATGAGCTTCACAAACTTGGATATGAAGACTGCTTCAGCTGTAAGAATAAAGGTTCATGTGCGTATAAAAACGACTGCAATTACCGCTGGGAACACGCTGATAAAGCAGAAAGGCTTATAAATGACTTATCGTGAACACTATATCACAAAACGCAATGAATACGATCTTATGATGGCTATCGAACAGAATACAGGTATCTGTCCGATACGTGCGGTCGCAGGGATCAATCATGATGATAAAATAAGACGCTGTGTCGCATACGCTCCTGAAAGCTGCGAGGTATGCGTCCAAGACTGGCTGAATGAAGATGATGGAGGCGGAATAATGGCAAATGTAAATCTTTCCTCTGAGGACAAGGAACAGATCCTGCTGTTCCAATGGGCCGAGATAGCAAGTAATATACATCCTGAACTGAAACTGATGTTTCATGTTCCGAACGAAGGCAAACGGGGAGTTATAACAGGAAGCAGATTGAAACAGATGGGATTGAAGAAGGGAGTACCTGATATCATACTTCCGACGGCTCACGGTGGCTATATCGGCCTTGCAATAGAAATGAAGTTCGGCCGTGGTACACTATCTCAGGAACAGAGAGAGTGGCTCGAAGCTCTAAGAGGAGCAGGCTACAAGACCGAAGTATGTTACAGCTTCGACGCCGCCAGAGCTTTGATTGAGAAGTACATCAAGCTGCCTGATGCGAGGAGAAGAGAAAATGGATGAACTTATCAGTAAGAAAGAAGCTTACAATATGTTTATGTTCCAGGCTTCTTTGTACGGTGAAAGCTTCACGGCCGAAGCATTTGAAAACGCAGCTAACATGATAGATCAGATGGATCCTGCCGCCGATATTCATAAGATAGAAAACTTAATGAAAGAATTATTGCCTGTTTTGCGTCGAGCATTCTTTGCAAATTATACAGACACAAACAAGGCAAACGAGCTGTATGATAGAATAACAAAGATTGTCGGGAGGGAGTAGTATGAAGCATGATTTGAAGATACTGCCAGAATACTTCGTCGAAGTCCTTAGAGGTAATAAAACCTTTGAGGTTAGAAAGGATGATCGCTCGTATAATGTTGGTGACGAGATTGTATTACACGAGTATATTTGTGGTAAGTACACAGAACGAACAATGAGTGTAATAATAACTTATATACTCAGAAATCCTGATTATTGCAAAGACGGTTATTGCATTATCGGATTTAAACAGTATGGTGAATGGAAGGAAATCGAGGAACAAGGTGGTTGGGGTGATACGTTTTACCGTTGCTCAGTATGTAATGAAGAGTGGCTTTTAAACGATGGAAAGCCAAAGGACAATAACATGAACTTCTGTCCTCAATGTGGTAGTAGAATGGGCGGTGATAAAAATGAACAAAGCAGTTATAGCGATTCTTGGCATAGTCTGCCTGATAGCAGCAGGTGAGAAATTCAATGGTAACAGTGACCTTGTATTTATGCTTATGATAGCATTTGTTTTCATGGTGCTTGCATCAGACAAGAAAAAGGAGTGATACAGATGGATTTTGTAATCGGAGTATTATTTGGCGCTCTTGCTATGTCAGTGGCTGTTGCAGTATCAATAACATACGAGCCGTATGGAGTGATCAAAGAGTACCGGCTTGAGCTGGGACTGGAGGAGGAAGATGACAGAGATAGAAATGCGTAATTACCTTGAAGGTCACTTTTACGCAAGCAAAAAGATCAAGGCACTCGAAGCAGAGCGCAGGCAACTCAGATTAAATGCTCAGGGATGTTCCGTAGGATACGAAGGCAGTTATGCATCTACAAAGCAGAACGGCACAGAACGCAATCTGATAAGCCTTGCAGATGAAGAAAAAAACATAGATGAACAGATAGTCAAGCTGAGAGCCGAACAGAAAAAAGTGCGTCAACTTATTGGAGAGCTTCATGATAATGACCTGGAAGCGGTGCTGATATTCAGGTACATATTGCACCATTCCATTGAAGAATCAGCGGAACAGCTTAACTATCATCCTAATACAGTGAAAGAAAAGATAAAGCGTGCAGTTGAAAAACTTTGTACCAAAATGTACTAAAATGTACTGAAATGTCTTGAAATGTCCGTGGAGAAGTGATAACATGGTATCATAGAAAGCAGGCAGAAAAGCTTAATGCTATTCTACATCTTCAATGGTCTTGTTCTGTGTGCGGACTGTCTGCATAATTGCAGGCAGTTCGGATACGTTCCACTCGCTGTTCAGGTCAGCAGTGGGACACCTTTCTTCAACGTTCTTTGCACAGGGAACAGACGATGCCGCAGTTTCCACGATCTGCGGCACTGATGCAGATTAGAGAAACGGTTATCTCACAAGGCTCATAACCTTGAGAAAGTCGGTTCAACTCCGGCATCTGCGACCACGCCAGTGCGTTAAATGTACAATATCTCCTTAATACCAGAAGTACCTCGGCAGTAGCCGGGGTATTTCTGTTATATGGGCATAGGGGGGAGAGGTACCCCCATTCGGGGCAGAGCGGAGTTCACAGCGTCACTGCTCATATTTCTCGCTGAAAGGACTGATGATCACGAAAACATACGGAATGGACTTCCTCAGAGGCAAACTCGGCGCCAAGTCAGGACGTGTCAGGCTGCGTTATTCCTACTATGAAATGAAAAATAAGAAAAGGGATATAAGTGCATTGATACCACCTGAGTTTCGCAGCCTTACATATTCTCTCGGATGGTGT
>JAGCYM010000036.1 GCA_017960805.1 Ruminococcus sp. | reverse complement strand
GGAAGAAGAAGGTGACAATCCAGTTAATGAGCCAGACAATTACAGCTATCAGTATTATAGAAAAGACGGAGAACAAAATGTAGCTATAGGCGCATGGAGTAAACAAGAAATAGAGGTTTCCAGAGAAAACCCAAATTTGCTAGGTGATGTAATCTTATATCAAATTGATTTTTTTTGGAGAGATGTTAATCACATGCGTGAGTGCTAGAATGGATAATTATTTGATTAAAAGCTTTTATTTCATGTACAATGAAATAAAAGCTTTTTTTATTGAGTCGCCTTTTATTTCTTAATATTCTTTAAACTCTCAGTAAACTCCTATCATAGCCGCCAATTTAGTTCATAATTTGAAGCTTTTAGTACTGAATAAACTTAAAATGTATAATTTCTGTTGCCTTTAGTACAAATTAGTGATATAATTTTAATAGATTGTGTGATATATTATCAAAAAAGGATGGGAGGAGCTCATGAAACGGATCTGTTTTATAGATACTGAAGTCAGTGTGACGGATAAAAAAGCATATGATTATGGCGCAGTAAATGAAAATGATGATAGAATTCATACTGGTTCGTCTCATGTATTCCATTCATTCATTGCAGATTCAGATTATCTGTGCGGTCATAATATTATTGATCATGATATTAATTACATTGATGTTCCAGAAAATGTAAAGCTTATAGATACACTTTATCTTTCGCCGCTGATGTTCCCGAATAAGCCTTATCACGCTTTACTGAAAGATGATAAACTGCTTACCGATGAACTGAACAATCCTTTAAATGATGCTGAAAAGGCAAAGCTTTTGTTCTTTGACGAATTGAATGCTTTTTCGGAACTTGATGACGATCTTAAGCTCATATATTACATGCTGCTGAAAGATAGTCCATATTTTTCAGCTTTTTTTGATTACTATGGATTCTCAGGAAGT
This sequence comes from Ruminococcus sp., assembly GCA_017960805.1. GTDB lineage: Bacteria > Bacillota > Clostridia > Oscillospirales > Ruminococcaceae > Ruminococcus. The sequence goes on along the minus strand of JAGCYM010000036.1, from coordinate 7,833 downwards.
GATGACCTGGAAACAGAAATCCTTGTAAGATTTGAGGGCGAGATATGTGAAAATGCTCCATTATCTGATATGATCTATGGTTCATCAGTTGAACTTGCGTACTGCCTTGCCCTGATATCAGCTACTGAGGAATACTCGCTTATACCAAGATGGGTACAGATAAACTATCCTAATGTAGACAGAATAATGCGAATGCTAAGAAGCACGCCTTGTCAGGAATGTACTTACTGTAAGTCAAGACTTGATCCTGTAAAATATCTGGGAAAGTATTTCGGTTATTCGGAATTCCGCAAATATAATGATGAACCCTTGCAGGAAAACGCTGTAAATGCGGCTGTGGAGCATAAATCGCTCCTTGCAATATTTCCGACTGGTGGTGGTAAATCTCTGACCTTCCAGATTCCGGCACTTATGGCAGGGGAGACGGAGCGTGCACTTACTGTCGTGATATCTCCATTACAGTCTCTGATGAAGGATCAGGTCGACAACCTGGAAAAGCGAGGCATAGCGGAAGCAGTTACTATTAACGGACTGCTTAGTCCGATAGAAAGAGCAGAAGCAATAGACCGTGTGGAATCCGGAATAGCCTCAATACTGTATATATCTCCTGAATCTCTTCGTTCTGTAACGATAGAGAGACTTTTCCTGTCACGCCATATAGACCGTTTCGTTATAGATGAGGCTCACTGTTTTTCTGCATGGGGCCAGGATTTTCGTGTCGATTACCTATATATTGGTGATTTTATCAGTGAACTTCAGAAGAAAAAAGGAAACAACTGCAGGATCCCTGTATCATGTTTTACAGCAACAGCAAAGCAGAAAGTAATCAGTGATATTAAGGAATATTTCAAGGAAAAGCTGGATTTGGATCTTGAGCTGTTTGCGACAAATGCTTCAAGGACAAATTTGAGATACGAAGTTCTGTTTAAGGAAACAGATGAAGAAAAATATGAAATGCTCCGAACACTTGTGGAGCAGAAAAAATGTCCTACTATAGTTTATGTTTCAAGAACTAAACAGACATTGAAGCTTGCCGAAAAGCTATGTAATGACGGCTTCAGGGCAAGAGCATTCAACGGCAAAATGGACAGCAGTGAAAAGCAGGAAAACCAGGCTGCGTTCATCAATGATGAAGTGCAGGTCATGGTAGCGACTTCTGCTTTTGGCATGGGTGTTGATAAGTCAAATGTCAAATTGGTAGTCCATTATGATATTTCAGATTCGCTTGAAAACTATGTTCAGGAAGCTGGACGCGCAGGGCGTGATCAGTCACTGCAGGCAGAGTGTTATGTTCTGTTCAATGATGGTGATCTCGATAAGCATTTTATACTGCTCAATCAGACAAAGCTCAGTATCAGTGAGATACAGCAGGTCTGGAAGGCTATAAAGGAACTGACAAAAACACGTCCGGAGGTTTGCTGTTCTCCGCTGGAAGTTGCGAGACAGGCCGGATGGGATGACAGTGTTTCAGATATAGAGACCAGGGTAAAAACTGCGATACAGGCACTTGAAAACGCAGGATATATCAAGCGCGGAAAGAATGCGCCGCGTGTTTATGCTGACGGGATCATTGTCAAAACAATGATGGAAGCAGCTGAGCGTATAGAGAATTCTTCGAAATTTGAAAGTGATAAGGAACGGAATACAGCCAAGAGAATAATCAAATCCCTGATATCAAGCAAGAGCATTTCTGACGCTAATAATGTCGATGCTGAATCAAGGGTTGACTATCTGGCTGACAGACTCGGCATTGAGAAATCAGAGGTTATCTATAGCATTCAGCAGATGCGTGAAGACGGGTTGCTAGCTGATCCAAAAGATCTGACTGCGTATATTCTCAAAACAGATACAGAGAACAAATCAATGCACGTGCTTCATCGGTTCCAGGCTTTAGAGACATTTCTGCTCAGTCATATTGATGCGGACAAGATCTGCATGAATTATAAGGAACTGAATGAAGCAGCGGTTGCAGGCGGAGTAAAAACCAGCTCTGTCAATTCTATAAAGACAATTTTCTACTACTGGACTATACGGAGCTATATCCAGAAGGTTCAGGATCAGATAACAAACAAGGTTATTATCGTTCCGAAACTCAGCATTGAACGGTTAAAGCAGATACGCAGGAAGAGTTATGACGTATCTGAGTTTGTGATAAACTATCTGTTCAGGATAAGCGGTGAGGAGTTCAATTCCAGAGAAGAGTCCATAGTAGGTTTTTCTGTACTTGAGCTGCTGACAGCATATCGTATGCAGTCTATGCTGGAGATAAGCGGCAGAGATATAGAAGAAGCTCTTCTTTTCCTTTCAAAAATAGGGGCTCTGAAACTGGAAGGCGGATTCCTTGTACTATACAGCGGAATGCGTATCAGGAGACTTGAGCTTGACAACAGGATACAATACAAGCAGGATGACTATAAGCAGCTCAATGAATTCTATCAGCAGAAAATACAGCAGATACATATAGTCGGAGAGTATGCCAGGATGATGGTGCGGAATTATGATGAAGCACTGCAGTTCGTCAGCGACTATTTCCAGATGGACTATAAAAAGTTCCTGTCGCAGTATTTCAAGGGTGAACGCTCTACTGAGATCGTGCGGAATATTACGCCTGAGAAATACAGACAGCTTTTCAGCTCACTTTCTGAAAGACAGCTCGAGATCATTAATGATGACAGTTCAAAGTATATAGTTGTAGCTGCAGGACCCGGAAGCGGGAAGACAAAAGTCCTTGTTCACAAGCTTGCATCACTTCTGCTTATGGAAGACGTAAAACACGAACAGCTGCTGATGCTTACGTTTTCACGTGCGGCCGCTATTGAGTTTAAAATGCGTTTACGTGAGCTTATCGGAACCTCTGCAAACTACATCGAGATAAAGACTTTCCATTCATATTGCTTTGACCTTCTCGGAAAGATAGGTAATATAAATGAATCAGAGAATGTTGTAAAGGACGCGGTTGAACTCCTTAATGGTGATGACATAGATACAAGCAGGATAACAAAGTCCGTGCTTGTTATCGATGAAGCCCAGGATATGGACGGTTATGAATTCCAGCTCGTTCAGGCTCTTATGTCACGTAATGAGGATATGCGTGTTATCGCTGTCGGAGATGATGATCAGAATATATTTGAGTTCCGGAAAGCTGACTCTAAGTATATGAGATCATTTATATCTGAATATGAAGCTAAACAGTATTCTCTTATTGACAATTACAGAAGCTGCCGAAGTATTGTTTCGTTTGCCAATCAGTTCGTAAAGACGATATCCCAGAGAATGAAGAATGAGGATATTGTCGCGGTGAAGGAAAGAAAAGGGGAGGTCATGCTTATAAAGCACAGCAGCCCTAATATTGAAACCGCACTTGTTGATGATGTTCTGTCTTCAGCTGCAGATGGGACGACCTGTATACTTACTGATACAAATGAAGAAGCCCTTCTCGTACTTGGCGTGCTGAAAAAGCGAAAGGTTGCAGCAAAGCTTATTCAGTCAATAGACGGATTTGATCTTTACCATATTGCTGAGATACGTTTCTTCCTGAAGAAACTGAGCGGTGAGAATGTTTCTCCTGTGATCAGTGATGAACAATGGGATAATGCTATTAAGGCATTACAGAAACAGTACCATAACAGCAGCTGTATGCCTGTTATATTGAATATACTCAACACATTCGCAGATTCAAATGTGAAGAAATACAGGACCGATTTTGAAATGTATCTTCACGAATCAAAGATAGAAGATTTCTACATCGATGAAAAAGGTGTTATTACAGTTTCTACCATGCATAAATCCAAGGGCAGGGAATTTGATAATGTCTATATGATGAGTCATGTTGATATGAGAACGGATGCGGAAAAAAGAAAGCTCTATGTCGCCATGACCAGAGCAAAGGAACGTCTGCATATTCATTATTACGGAGATGCTCTGGACAGTTTATCTCAATACGCATCGACTGATGAGGTTGATCTCAATATATATCCGAAGCCGTCAGAGCTTATACTGCAGCTTTCTCACCGAGATGTTTATCTTGACTTTTTTAAGGATAAAAAATCCCTGATCATTCGTCTCAGAAGCGGCATGCATCTTACAGTCAGAGGATGCAGACTATATACTGAGACCGAAGGTAAGCTAAAGCCTGTTTTGCAGTTTTCAAAGGACTGCCACGAAAGAATCCAGCAACTGATCGACTCAGGTTATCATCCTTATGATTCAGTGATCCGGTTTATAGTAGCGTGGAAAAACAAAGGGAATGAAAATGATGAGGAAACAGCAATCATACTGGCTGATATCAGTTTCAAAAAGGACAAATAATATGACAAGGAGCTCTGGTATAAATGAACCAGGAAATAACTAAACTTCTGCGTGCTAAAATGTATATGGACTATCTTGCCAACGGAATTGATCCGGTAACGAATACAGGCATAGATGGCGATACGCTTCATAATGAAAAAGTAATAGAATGTTTAAGATATGTTTCTGATATTCTGGAAAAAAACATATGTGAAGCGGAAATGCCCCAGGAGAGACATCGTTCCAGAAAAAACGGAGCTTTCTATATAACAGATGAGCAGGTATCGATGCTGAATGTATTCACATATAAATGCAAAGTAAGTGAGCTGGCCAATGAGATCAACAGGTTTGCAGAAGTCAACAGTACAAAGAAAATGGCTGCATCATTGATCAATGACTGGCTTGAAGCTGAGGGCTATCTTTGTCAGAGTGATCTCAACAGCCGTATCCCTACTGAGAAAGGTGAACAGCTCGGGATATCTTATGAACATAAAACAAGATATGACGGAAATGAATACTATATAAACTATTATGATCCTCAGGCTCAGCGCTTTGTATATGAACACATAAATGATATACTGGAGTCCAGATACGTAAAACTGGAAGATGATGTAGTTCCTGCCCAAGCCATCGAATATCCGAGCAGTGTCCGCGTCAGGGAGTTCATTTCACAGCACAATGACAAGTGCTTTATTATGACTATCGGAAGCTGTGATTCTGTTGCCAGTAAAGGAAGCTATATCGCTGTTCTTCACTATAAAGGAAAGAGTAAGGTGCTCAGAGGAACAAATATCCCCGCAAGTTCATCAATAAAAGTCATACATTCAGGACTTCTTGCCGCGGCTGAATCCATTAAAGCGCCAACGGATGTTGTAATTCTTTCTTCTGCTCCGTTTGGGTTTAATACGCCACGATACAAGAACTATAAGAGCTTTAAGTTCTGTAAGGATATATACACTATTCTTTCTGAGAAAAAATGTAACTTATATACTGCAGTTTGTCATGGAAGAGGAAATGAGATCGCGGAGTTTATAAGGTCTTTGGAAGTTTCTGAGGTATAATGACGATCATTAGAAAACGTTTTTAGTTACAGAGAGTATCAATTACTCGAGAATACTGTATCATATACAGGCCATCTGTTAATGGGGAGATGAGTAAAAATGCGTGATCTGAATATGGATTTTTTAGAGCTTTATAAACGGACGGATCGGTTTATCAAAGATGCCTATTCTTCCTCAGATGGTGTTTCAGAATATCTGCGTATAATGGATTCTTGTTTCAACAATGGAAATCTAAAAGTTCGTGGCTGGAAAACTGATTATGAAAGTCTTAAACATGCACGATGGATAAGGAATCAGTTGTCACATGAAGTTGGCTTTGACTCTGATATATGCTCATCAGATGATTATGAATGGCTTGATGAATTCTACAGAAGGCTTTTTTCAGCAGACGATCCTCTTGCAGTGCTGCGAAAATTAAGTGATCAGGCATCTGCTACTCAAAGGAAACAGGATGTTGATAATGGAATACTACATTATTCGGGTACAATCAATACTCCGCAGCAGTCATTAAAACAAAAGCCAGTTAAAAAACAGTCATCAGGATGTTTAACAACATTTGTGATGATACTTGTATTCTCGTTATCTATTATACTTTCAATTCTAATGTTTTTGTAATACATACAATGATTTTGGTATAATATGGGTGAATACTTTAGCTGGGTAAATGTTGATAAGAAGGAATTCCCTTGACCAAATGACTTCAATCTTGGAAACAAGCGCTTTGAATCTTTATGGAAAGGAAACAATCTTCTGTTAGCCTGGATTGGTTATAATGATTTAAATGTCGCTTGTCAGACGACCAAAGAATACATAAATTATGATATAATGAAATCATCAAAAGGAACAAGCTGCATATAAAGAATGAAACGTCTGCAAACAATGCAACCATAAGGAGGACTGGAAAATGAACGAATTCACTGCGCAAGCTATGGAATTGCAGATTCTTGCCAAGGCAGCATTACTCGTTGATCACGATGACGAAGCTTTTAGAAGGCTGTCAGAAGCATATATGGCAATCTGTGGGCATCCACCGTTCTCCGGATTTGACGATTACAGCTATGACTGCGCTGTGGAAGAAGCTGAGATTCAACGCGGATGGGTACTAGCAGCGAGGAAACTCAGAGAATCTGCATTAGGAAATCCAGATATCGCGCAAAAATCAAAAGAGGAGGAGTAAACCATGATCGGAGCAATTTTAGGTGATATGATAGGCGCACCCTATGAGTTCGACAGAGGAGGGAAAACTAAGAAATTTCAGCTATTTATAGACAAGAGTCAGTTTACTGATGATTCTGTTATGACCATTGCAGTTGCAGAGGCTCTAATGAGTACTTTAGGGAAAAGTGATGATGAGATAAGAGCATCACTGATTAACTCAATGCAGAAATGGGGAAAGCGTTATCCAGATGCAGGTTATGGATGCATGTTTTCTCAGTGGCTTGGTGCGAAGGATCCAAAACCTTATGGCAGCTATGGCAATGGTTCAGCTATGCGTGTAGGTGCAGCTGGATGGCTTTATGACGATATCACGACTACTCGAAAGATGGCCGCTCTTACTGCGGAAGTCACTCATAATCATCCTGAAGGAATAAAGGGAGCAGAAGCTACATCAAGTGCTATATTCCTTGCAAGAAACGGAAGCAGCAAAGATGAGATAAAAGAATACATCGTTAAGGAATTCGATTATGATCTCACACGTACATGTGACGAGATACGTCCTAAATATCATCATGTTGAGAGCTGTCAGGAGACAGTTCCCGAAGCAATTACTGCATTTCTAGAAGGAGAAGATTTTGAGGATGTAATCCGTACAGCAGTATCACTAGGCGGTGACTGTGATACCCTAACCTGTATAGCAGGTAGTATGGCAGAAGCTTTTTATGGTGTACCTGAAGATATTTATCAGGAAGGTTATAACAGGCTTGATTCAGAAATGAAAGATGTATTAAATCAGTTCTATGGCTGTAGCAATTTCCCAAAGTTCAGATATATCCAAAACAAATAGTAAATATCCTCCTAAAGAAGAAACTATTTTAACCTGTATGTTTTCTGCTTGATATATCAGAAATCCATAATGTATCATCTTCATTAACGAAGGAAGGCGGAGTTATATGACAATAAAAGAAGCGCTAGATATTGTTGACAGCTTTCACAAGAATAACGAGAATTATTCTGAAGATGATTTCTTTATTTATACTGAGGCTTTAAAATACCTAATTGAAGAGACTTCAGATCCAGAGTATATGTTTAAATTGGGAGTAGCGTATTATTATGAGAAAGAGTATGTTCTTGCACTTAAATACTACGAGATGACAGTAGCATATGATGAGAATAATGTTGAAGCTCTTGGTGGCTTAGGATATATTTGGTATTATGGCCGTACAGGAACTGTTGATTATAAGAAAGCATATGAGTATTATCTACGTGCAGCTAAAGCCGGTTGTATTATATCAAGATATAAACTTGCTGATATGTATCTGAATGG
>JAGCYM010000035.1 GCA_017960805.1 Ruminococcus sp. | reverse complement strand
TTCGACAAATGTCGAAACCTTATCCCTGTCATGAGCATTGAGGGTAACCGTGAGCAGACTGATTCACGACGCGGTGAAGGTATTTACCATAAACTCATTTCCAATATGGACGAATTCAGAAAACGCGGACTTGTTTTCGGAGCATCTGTTACTGTTACAACGCATAACTATAAAGAAGTGACTTCTGATGCTTTTTTAGCCTGTCTTTCTGAAAAAGGCTGCAAAGCGGTAATATTCGTGGAGTATGTTCCCGTAACCGATGAAAGTCGCGAGCTTGCTCCGGGCGATGTACAGAGAGAGTACCTGATGAACGAGATCCAGCGTATGCGTGAGGAACGTCCCGAAATGGTGTATATCTCATTCCCGGGAGATGAAAAAAGTTCAGGAGGCTGTGTTGCAGCCGGCCGAGGCTTCTTCCACATCAATTCTCACGGCGGAGCTGAGCCCTGTCCGTTCTCGCCATATTCTGATATCAATGTGAAGGATACATCACTTCGTGAGGCTTTGCGTTCTCCGCTGTTTACAGCTCTCAGAAGTGGCGATATCCTGCTTGACGATCACGACGGAGGCTGCGTTCTTTACGAAAAGAAAGCACAGGTAGAGACACTTTTAAAGCTCTGAAAGGAATGATAGAAATGGATATGCCTGAAATCATAAAGTCACGCAGAAGCGTAAGAACATTTGACGGTACTCCTCTTACTGCTGAACACAAGGCAAGGCTTGAGGAGTTTATTGGTACGATATCAGCCCCTTACGATATCCCGATAGAGTTTGTTTTGCTTGAAAAGGAGAAGTATGGGCTTTCGAGTCCGGTCATATCCGGTGAAAGTATGTATGTTGCTGCAAAATCAAAAGCTGTTCCGCACAGTGAGGAGGCATTCGGATATGCCTTTGAACAGCTTGTACTTTTTGCATGGTCGCTTGGTATCGGCACTACATGGATAGGCGGAACTATGAAGAGAGAAATATTTGAAAAAGCAGTTCAGCTTCAGGACGGTGAGAGAATGTACTGCGTAAGTCCTCTCGGATATCCTGCGGCAAAAATGTCGTTCAAAGAAAAAGCAATGAGAACAGCTATACAGGCTGACAAACGTAAAGCTGCCAAGGAACTGTTTTTTGAAAACAGTTTTTCAACACCCATTAATGACTGCGATGAAAAGATAAGCACTGCTCTTGAAGCTGTCCGTCTTGCGCCGTCAGCCGTAAATAAACAGCCGTGGCGTATAATCCGCTGCGGTAACGACTTCCACTTCTATGAAAAGCACAGCAAAGGCTACATCAGCGAACAGGGCGATATTCAAAAAATTGACATAGGCATCGCACTTTTCCATTTTATGAATATAACAGGCGGAAAGCTCGGAATTGCCGAACCTGATATATCTGCGCCAACTAACATAGAGTACATTGCGACAGTTACAGTCTGACATCCATTTATTCCTCAAAGGAGTGATAATATGAATGTATTTACGCCAATGCAAAAGGCAATTTCCTGCATTTTAAAAATCATTGTATTCGTTTCGGCGATACTTGGTATCTTTCTGAGTGCCTATGCAGGACGGCATTCTTTTATGGGCGGCAGCCGTGTTTTTATGTACTTCACGATACAATCCAATATTGCCATCGCCATAATATGTGCGGCAGGTCTGATAGGTCTGTTCAGAAACAAATCCGTCAGCGACCTGTGGTGGGTAATAAAATTCGTAGGAACAGTTTCAATCACCCTTACAGGAGCGGTCTTCTGTTTTGTACTGGCTCCGACACTTGGTAATGCGGCATGGAATCTGCAAAACATACTGACTCATGTTGTCGTTCCTGTCGCTGCGATAATTGACTTTTTTGTAGTCGGAGTCAGCAGCGATATAAAGAAGCGTAACACGTTCTGGGTGATAGTTCCGCCAATTCTGTATGCTGTCTACGCAGGCATTGGATATGTTGAAAACTGGCAGTTTGCGGAAGGTTATAATTATCCATACTTCTTCCTCAACTGGGGAAGTCCTGCCGGAGCATTCGGCTTCACCGACGAGCTGCCGTTCATGGGCTGTGCGTGGTGGATAATTTCCCTTTTTGTAGTACTGCTGATAGTCGGATACCTGTATCTGAAAATAGTTGATATACTGAAAAGAGTTAAGGATTGACATTCTTCCGAATAGTCTTTAAGACAGGAATAAAAACAACAGAGTCCTCACAGTGACACGCCCCCTGTCAAGTAGACATCGTAAAAAACAAAAATATTCTATTTTGTAACCAAAAGCAGTCTGTGCAATTTGTGCAGGCTGCTTTATTGTTAACGGTAATTGTCAAGCACCTTTTTAAGTGAGGAGCGGAGCAACGAATGGAGAAAGGTGCTTGCTGCGGCACTCACCGACTGGTCACGCTACATACGCTTCATGGTATTCCATAGGTGTCATGCTGTTCAATTTGATCTGGTACCGACCAGCATTGTAGTATCTGATATATTCTTTAATTGCAGCGATCAAACTGGCTTTATCAGTAAACTTACGAAGATAGTACATCTCAGACTTCAGGATTCCCCACCAGCCTTCCATCGGACCGTTGTCAATGCATCTTCCGACACGGGACATACTCTGTATCATTCCGGCATCAACAATTTTTTGATGAAACACCTTGTTGGTATACTGAAATCCTCTGTCGCTATGAAAAATCGGATGAGCGTCAGGATTCAGCCGGACAGCGTCATCAAATGTAGAATATACAAGACTATTGTTATTGATCTCACTGATTTTGAAAGCTACGATACGTCTATCATAAAGATCAAGAATGGCACTCAGATACAACTTCTTTATGACCGGACCGACATAGTATTTGAACTCCGTTACATCAGTCAGCCACTTCTCATTCGGCTTATCTGCGTG
>JAGCYM010000034.1 GCA_017960805.1 Ruminococcus sp. | reverse complement strand
GCAGAAATGGCAGATTCTAAAACCGTACTGATGAGTTATCTAGCCAATGATCCAAATGTCGGGTTGTCATCAAATAAGGATCTTTCAAAATTCAAGATGTTTGTCTGCGACACAGGATTATTCGCTACGCTTATGTTCAAGGATAATGATTTCACGGAAAACGATATCTATCAAAAGCTGCTGAGCGATAAACTCTCAGCGAATCTCGGATATCTCTATGAAAACGCAGTAGCACAGATCCTTACGGCAAACGGAAATGAGCTGTTTTATTATACATTTCCGAGTGAGACTTCACGGCACAATTACGAAATCGATTTCCTGATTGTAAGAAAGAATAAGATTTGTCCGATTGAAATCAAATCTTCCGGCTTCAAGGCACATTCTTCGCTGGATCATTTCTTTGAAAAATACTCTTCCCGCATTCTGTGGAAGTATCTTGTGTATACAAAAGACTTTGAGAAAGATAAGGATATAATCTGTCTGCCGATGTATATGGTTCCGTTCCTCTGATATTATTAAACTCCAAAAGTAAAAATGCGTATTGTCCAAAGAAGAGTTCTTTTCGAATTGATCTGTCGCAAAAAATGCGACAGTTTGAATATCATGTAAAAAGGGAACAGCAAGAAAAACTGTTCCCTATTTTTATATATTAGCAGAGGGTTATAGGCTGCTTTGGCTCAAAATTAGTTGCCATAGTCCATGTAACGGCAGTGCAGTTCTTCATTACAAACACTTTCATAAGATTATCGATGCCGTTATCTTTCCACGCCTGTAGAAATTTTCTGGATGGGTGGTTGAATATTTCCTCACGTAGCACAGGATCCTCGTTGAGTTCAAGTATTCCGGTAACTCTGATCTGAACATCACCGCAGGCGAAACACATCTCTGCCTTAGGGTTAGCCATTATCTGGCTGAAAACATCCTTGGTTGAGGCTGTGTGGAACACGAAGCCGTTCTCGTCAGCGCGGAACAGCAGCATACCTCTTACGCGAGGCTGATCGCCGTCCATAGTTGCAAGGTGGAATACAGGATGCTTGTTGATAAGTTCGAAGATTTCAGTGGATGTCATGTTTTCATTCCTTTCTTAGATATATGCTATTACTACTTTGCTGCAAGCCTCAGAAATTTTTTGTCATTCATTTGCTCGTTGGTCAGGTATTCGCCGTTGTAGAACAGTGCATAAGTGGTTACAGGAGTAGGGGCATTCTGTGCTTCATCTATAGTTTCAATGTGTATTGCCTTGAATGGAATATTTGACTCCTTTGCAGTCTGCTCTACTATCGGAACATATTTTGCATTGAAAGGACACTGATTTGTGTAATATAGGACGTATCCTGTTTCATCAATATGAGGGTGCTTAGCACAGTCCCGGAACTTAGGTGGCGCTGCATCATCTGAAAAAGGCAGATACCATAGCTGTATTCCGTTGTCGGCTTCGTCGCACACCTTAAATCCTTTGTATTTCAGAAACTTTGGGTCTGCAAGGAAGGGCTTCTTCTTCGCTGATGAGAGGATACACAATCCAATTTTGCCTTTTGCTTTGCTGTCCTCGATGCAGGCACTGAGCAGATCGCTAGAATAGCCATGACCTTTAAAAGAACCGGAGACCCAAAGGCAGTCTATATACATATAGCCGGCAGCGTCGATGGGATTCCATGCATTTTCAGCAGGGACATACTCAATGAAGCACTTTCCGCGTTCTGTGCTCTTCAGAAATACAAGACCATCATCAAAGCGTTCTGACAGCCATGCTTTCTTTGAAGCGACCTGAATGTCCTTATTATTGGAAATGGCACAGCATATGTGTTCGCTGTCGATATTTTCCTTTGTAACTCTGATGTATTCCATAGGTGTCCTCTTTTACAACTTGTGCTGTATCTATTATTTTTTCTTTACTACAATACCGCCGGTTTTCCATATGCTGCCCTCAGCGATTACGCCTCTTACACAGCTTGTTGGGTAGATATTGCAGTTTCTTCCGATAATAGTTCCGGGATTCAGGACACTGTTACATCCAACTTCAACGAAGTCTCCTAGCATAGCGCCTATTTTCTTGATTCCGGTTTCCATTGCTTCTCCGTTTGACTTTATAACAACATTTGTTTTATCTGACTTGACATTTGATGTTATTGAGCCGGCTCCCATGTGTGATTTGTATCCAAGAATACTGTCTCCAACATAATTGTAGTGAGGAGTCTGAACATTATCGAAAATGATAACATTCTTGAGTTCGACTGAGTTACCTACAACGCAGTTCTCACCAACAAGTGCGCTTCCGCGTATGAATGCGCAGTGACGAACTTCGGTTCCTGCTCCTATGATGCAGGGAGCTCCCAGATATGCACTTGGGAAAACCTTTGCGGTCTTGTGTACCCATACATTTTCTGACGGATTATCATACTCGTCGGGATTTAGGGTATTACCGAGCTGTATAATGAAGTCACTGATACCCTTGAGAGCTTCCCATGGATATGTAAATCCCTTGAGGTAATCAGCGGCAGCGGTGTGTGTGAGATCATAAAGATCTGTAATTCTGATATTCTCCATATTGTTTCTCCTGTTTTTCTTTTCGCTCTTTTGAGCCTAGAATTATTATATCCCCGCTCGGTTTAAAAGTCAAGTACAGTAATAATGTTTGTGACATCCTCCCACCGCCTAAAGAGGCGGGGGCTTCCTCTCGCCAACTGGCGAGCAGTCAGTTCTCGTTCGATAGTACCAATGTACTAAGCATAAGCGAGCTAACCCCGTGTGCCCCACGGTTCTGTATTATTGGCTATG
>JAGCYM010000033.1 GCA_017960805.1 Ruminococcus sp. | reverse complement strand
CTGAGAGCTCAACTACAACTGAGTCGACCACAGCTTCAACTACAGCTACGACTACGGAAACAACTTCAGCTTCCACAACTGAGAGCACAACTACAACTGAGTCGGCCACAGCAACAACTACAGCTACGACTACGGAAACAACTTCAGCTTCCACAGCTGAGAGCGCAACTACAACCGAGTCGACCACAGCTTCAACTACAGCTACGACTACGGAGACAACTACAGCTTCCACAACTGAGAGCACAACTGCAACTGAGTCGAGCACAGCATCAACTACAGGTACTACTACGGAAACAACTGCAGCTTCCACAACGGAAAACAAAACTGCAACTGAGTCAACCACAGCATCTACTACAGCTACAACTACAGCAACGACTTCAGCTTCCACAGCTGAGAGCGCAACTACAACCGAGTCGACCACAGCTTCAACTTCAACTTCGGCTACGACTACGGCAACGACTTCAGCTTCCACAGCTGAGAGCACAACTACAACTGAGTCGACCACAGCAACAACTACAGCTACGACTACGGCAACAACTGCGGCTTCCACAACTGAGAGTGCCACTACAACCGAGTCGACCACAGCAACAACTACAGCTACGACTACGGCAACAACTCCAGCTTCCACAACGGAAAGCACAACTACAACCGAGTCGGCCACAGCTTCAACTACAGCTACGACTACGGAAACAACTGCAGCTTCCACAACTGAGAGCACTACAGCTTCTGCTCCAGACACGAGTTCGACAACTTCAACCTCGCAGACTACTGCGGCTTCTTCAGCTGGCGAACAGGGAACGACGACTACTGAAACCACGCCTGTTGATATCAATAAGGACCTCGGTGATATGAACAGCGACAACAAGGTAGATGCAAAGGATGCTTCAACTATCCTCGTTGCATACGCAAAGGCTTCTACCGGAGAGGACGATGGTCTCACAAACACACAGCGTGCAATAGGAGACGTCAACGGAGACGGTAAGGTTGATGCTAAGGACGCTTCTGCTGTTCTTGCATATTATTCACTTGTATCTACTGCGGAAGGCGATATCCCGACATTACTGGAATTCGCGCGGCCAAAAGTATCATAAGCAATCATATGCTGATTTAAGCGAACAAGGCAGGTAATTTTACCTGCCTTGTTCATTAGTAAGCGCCTGCCGATTTGATTCACAAGTGCCTAATAAAAAATTGCCCTTTCATCTTTCTGAATTAATTCCTAAACGTTCGGAACATATGGAAGTTTTCTCACAGGCACTTCGCTGATCAGTAAAAAAGTACTGGACTATTAATATAAAATATGTTACAATCATATTTGTGGTCACGTTCCAGAACATTAATCCACTTAGAGTTTTTCCATTGATCATGGATAATCATACATAGATAATCACGGAGGCTTACCTGATGAGACATAAAAAGAAACGGTCATTCTTCGGAGTTGTAATTGCTTTGCTTTTAGTTATCGCTGTCTTACTCGCAGCGATAGATGTTACTATATACCTCAGATATTACAGGAGCGGCTGGTATAAAAACAGAAAGAATCCGGCAGTACTGACAGACATGACAGCTCCTGAAGATAATACTGAGTTCGGCAGGATATACTATTCGCCGGTTGAAGAAGAACACTTGGTAGAAACAGATGAGATCACAGGCTCCGGATATACAGACAATGAAGTGCTTATCGTTGCCGCTGATGGAGTTTCACGCGACCAGATCGCAGATCTTGCGGCTTCATATAACGCTGAGATAGTTGGTGAGATAGAGTATTCCGGTGATTATCAGTTAAGGCTTACGACAGTTCCCGAGAATATAGAATCTGTCGTTGAGAGTATCTCAGCTGACTACAGAGTTGCCTCAGCATCTCCGAACTACTTTTCATCCGTTTCAGGAGAAGGCGATCTGGGCGAATTCTATTACGGAAGAGAATGGGATGGCGAGTTCAAGGGGCTCTTTCAGATCCATAATAAATCCTGGGGATTTGACCATATAAACACCACCGAAGCATGGAACGAACTGTATGAGCATAGCGCTGATGTAAGCCCTGTAAAAGTCGGTGTCTGCGATAATGGCTTTTCACCCAACCACCCTGACCTCGGATTTGCTGAATTCTTTTATGATAATTATGACGATTATATTAATGTTCCTTATAAGGATAAGGGTCACGGCACACACGTCAGCGGTACGTTAGCGGCAAATGCTGATGACAAAATAGGCATCTGCGGTATATACCCCTATGGCAAAGGCAACCTATACGGCGCGTCCATGACAGGCAGCAAGGAAAGCTCGAATACCGGAACAGATCATTATACAATAATGTGTTTAAAGGTAATATTCGGAGAACTGATAGTAAGAAATGTGAAGGTCATCAATTACAGTATGGGATTCAATCACATAAAATATTATACCGATGAAGCTACTGGTGTAGTTGACACTGCAGGACTTGAAACTTTCTGGAACAACCCCTCTTCACACACCAACAATGCAGCAAGTGCAAGTATACTAGGTGATTTCTACGATAGGATGCTCAAAAAAGGCTATGACTTTGTGCTCTGTGCTTCTGCCGGAAACGATTCAGTGAAAGATATCGGGCACCTTGAAGCTAAGTATAATTCCCCGCTGTCACTTATCGAACAGTCTGAATATCCTGATGTATATAACAGGATAATAGTTGTCGGAGCACTGGACAAAGATCTCAGTATCGCAGAATATTCAAACGGTGGTTCGCGGACTGATATCTATGCTCCCGGATCAAAGATATTCTCAACATATATTGATTATAAGGGAAAAAACACTTACGGGAACACTTATAAAGATCCGGACGATCACAAGGACTACTATTGGAGCGGAACTTCAATGGCAACACCTCATGTATCAGGAGTCGCCGCTATGGTATGGAGCGCTAACCGCTCCCTTACAGGAGCACAGGTAAAGGATATCATTCTCAGCAATCCTAACCCGAGTGACACGACAATCGTAACCCTTGACGCATATTCCTCCGTTCTGGCTGCGTTCGGACTTCCGAACGATATAGTGTCCGCTGACAGCGAAAATGGAGCGGTTTTTGGATTCGTTGTTAAGAAAGGAGCCCTCAGCCAAAACATCCAGGGCGCTCAGGTCACTTTAACCGGCAAAGATTCAGATGAAACATATACCGGAATTACTGACGCTTTCGGTCACTTCGAGATTTCAGCTCCAGAAGGTCAGTATATAATTCAGGTAAAAGCCAAGGGCTACAAGGACTATAAACCAACGGAATATATACCAATAACAAAATGTCAGATCAGCTATCTGGGCAAACTTAAGCTTAAAAAAGGCAAGAGCAGTCTTGACGACGAAAAATATGAAGCTCCGCCGCCGGAAATAGGAAGGATCTATACACCTGATTCTCTCAGGATATTCTTCCCCGAAGGCTGGGAGGATTATGACAAAATATTCAAGCTGCTGAATGTAAAAGCATGGACTTTCTATGACGGAAATCTCTATGCCATACTGGACCGTTCTATCCCGCCAAGTCTTATTAATCTGCTTACATCAATTAATGACAGCGTACACCTCATAACAGTCGGAGATGAAGGAGAGCAGAAGCTTGCTGAAGCGCTTATGACATATGGAAGTCGTGACATTTACAGTTCCGGAAGCGTGGTTGACAGTAAGGGTAACATTTTCTGCGCTAACGGCGAGGATAATGAATATACGAACTGGAAGCCTGGCTGTCCTAACAACTATGTAAATAAGGACAGTGACGACATCATCACAGTCTATCGTGGTCCAGGAGATCTACCGAAAGCCAACGATGGTTATGGCTCATGGATAGATAAACCCGAATTTGAGTACGGCATATTTGTTAATGACGATACAGGTTTTACAAGCGGAATAATAATCGAGATTGAACTTGAAAGCGACAGCGAAGAATAACTGTTCATTATCTTATACTAAATTACAGCGACTGATCCAATCATGGATCAGTCGCTTTTTATTGACCAGATAAAAAAATGTGCAAAACCGACAAACCGGAAAGAAAAAAATTTTTTTGAATTTTTCATTTTGCTGTATTGACAAAAGCACTCAAGTGTTATATACTGTATATATACCACATGAACAGTTAGCCAAAAAGGAGTGGATGAATTGAAAATCTATCAGAATTCAAATGAACCTATCTACAAGCAGATCGCTGATCAGCTCAGAGAGCAGATCCTGACAGGCAAACTCAAAGCTGGTGATTCTTTACCTTCTATAAGAGCACTGGCACAGGACTTGAAGATAAGCGTTATTACCACTATGAAGGCATACGAAGAACTTTCATCAGAGGGACTGGTCACTTCTTCAAAGGGAAAAGGCTACTATGTGAATGCCCAGGATGAACAAATGCTCAAGGAACAGCATATGCGACAGCTTGAAAAAAATCTTTCAGATGCGATCTACTCCGCAAGGATAGCGGGGATCGGACTTGAAGAAGTCGAACAGACTCTTGAAATGCTCTGGAGCATTGATGAGGAGTGATTCTATGAATTGGATATTATTCTATATATTCTTCATTATCTTATTAGCTGTTCTTATTCAACAAAGAAGACGAATGCAGCAGCTCATAAACAAGCAAAGGATGAAAAAGAAATTCGGAAAGGAGATTTCTAGGATGAACGAGTTAATTAAGGAATATATCGGTATTGAAGTCATAGTATGCACAGGCTTCAGTTCAGTAAGCGGTACACTTACAAAAATCGAGAATGACTGGATTGAGATTCAAACCGGCAGAGGCAGTGAGATCATAAATCTTGAATACATTTCCCGTATCAAGGAGTATCCTCGTAATAAGAAAGGTAAGAAAAGTTCCATTAGCGTATTTTTTCTTGGGTGAGGAGAATGAAATATGAAAAATGTAATTGAAATCAAAGGCATTACTAAGAAATACAAAAATTTTAAGCTCGGCGAAATTCAGGCTGAGATCCCCTGCGGATTTGCAACGGCACTGATTGGCGCAAATGGAGCTGGAAAGACAACTCTGATTGACATTTTATGCGGCGTTACAAGCAAAAGCGGTGGCGAAGCGGTCTATTTCGGTGATATGAGCGATATTGATAATGACAAACTCCGGAATCGTATCGGCTACTGCTCCTCAGCAGACTTTTTTCCACTTGACTGGACGCTCAAAACGATAGCAAATTCAATGGAGCTTGGATTCGATAATTTTGACAGAAAGCATTTCGCAGAGCTCTGCAAGCGATTCAAGCTTGGTGATCCGACAGAAAAGAAACAGAAGAAACTTGTTAAACTTTCCGATGGTAATAAGATGCGTACCTATCTTGCGGCTGTGCTTGCAAGAGATACAGAGCTTCTCGTGCTAGACGAGCCTGCGTCATCACTCGATCCGCTTGCCAGAGATATGCTATGCGATATATTCAGAGAGTATCTGAATGAGCGTGACGGTGAACGATCTGTACTTTTCTCTACACATAATATCGCTGATATGGAGTTTGCAACTGACTATGCAATTTACATGTCAAACGGAAAAGTAATTGAGCAGGGGTTCGTTGAGGACCTGAAACAGAAATACATACTCGTCCACGGCGATGCCGAAAACGGTGAAAAAGCAAAACCTTTTATGCTCTCTTTTGCAGGTGGACATACAAGCTTTGAAGGTATCGCACTCGCAGAAAACTGTGATATGCTCAGGGAGTATGATACGGTTGTTGAAACACCAACACTACAGCAGCTAAGTGTCGGCATACTCAGAAAGGCGGAGGAAGATGAATAATAATACACCTTTGACCTGCTCAGAGGCATTAAAACTGTATAGCGGTAAAAGTATCAGTAAAATGATATTATTCATCACCGGGATTGCTCTTGGCCTTTATCTTTTCATAGTTCTATATGTTTTGTTGATGAATGGACTGGATAACGGATCTGCCAATTCTGATGATATGTTAGCTACCATTATGGCAATTGTGAGTAATATATTTCTTGCTTTAGAAGGCGGTATCATAACAACGCTTCTTTCACAGATGACATACGAGAAAGAAAATCCGGGAGGGAAACTCTTCAGAAGCGTTAAAGGAGGTTATGATACTTACATAAAAATGCGAGTGGGGAATCTGATAACTGCTATCGTAGTGATATTCCTTTTTTTAGGAATAATATGCGCTATCAATGCAGTATTTCCAATTCTGATGTATGGTACTGCTACCTGTATTTCAATGTTGTTTTTCCTGTTGCTGAATATCGGTATATGCACTCTGTTAAGTATGATTCCGAATGGAGCTATCAGAGGTGGTATCAGTGTGATAGTTTCAGATATAATTGGTCTTATTGGCATAATGTCAGTCCTTATTACATCTGGAAGACTCGGTTGGATACAGATCGCAGCCGGAGCAGCTGCAATTGTGCTTATTCCCATATCATTCAAGCTGATGATAAACAATTATAAGGAAAAACGATGGAACAGCTAAAGGAGATATAATAACATGAAAAAAGTTATAAATGCCATCAGACTATATTTGAAAACATCAGTAAATCCAGTTACTTTAATAGTTGGTATATTTATCATGTTTTTAATGTCTACATTATTCGTGATTGAGCCGCATCCAGCTGGAAGTGAAGATTATATGTCAATGATCAGTTCACTTGGCATTGGACATGTCGGAGTGATTATAATCGTAGCATTCAGCGTTCTCAAACCATATCTGTTCAAATTCTATGTTTCTTCCAGCTGCGCAAAGCACTTGTTTATTACCGCTCCTATCGTTTTCACTTCCATAATATGCCTGACATACGATGTTATCTTTGATATTCTGGCCTATATAAATATTGGTGCTTCTTCCCTAGCTGATATAATGATATTCAATTCTATATACAGCGGAGTATTTATTCTATTCGCAACATTCATCGGGAAACAAAAGTATGAAGGATTTGCTGTTTTTCCATATTTGGCACTGCTCGCATTATCAGGCTTTATTTCTAAAAACAAATCATTTCAGAATGGTTTCGGTATTCCTGTCAGCTTGTCAGTAATAATTACTTTAGTGTTATATATGGCATTTATCATGGTTACAGTAATCATAGCGAACAGATGGTGGAAGACAGGAAACAGAACGAAACCTGTTACGAAAACAATTCAGGCCCTGATGGGGTGGAAATAATCACTGAACCGGATGTTGTTGTGCTCAAACTAAAGGATCTCCATCGTCCTCATAATCGCATATTCTCTATCGATAATTGACATAGACTTCTAAATATGAGGCAGAATAAACTTATTGTTTTTATGGTTATTGATCTGCTAAAAAATACCCCCTTTCGTTAGATTTCAAATTGGTATATCTCTATTATACCACATTGTCTAACAAAAGGGGAGCATTTCAAATTGGCGGGTATTTTCTTTTCCATACGATTTCACTTCCTCCGTGAGTGTACAAAAGTACCTGAAGGTAAGCCTTTTTGATTTAGCCTAGGTTTTCGACCTGATAATCTGAAAGATCAGGATCTGCTTCATATCCGTTACTTTCAATATATTCTCTTACCTCAGCTGCTGTCATGGGAGCTTTCGCTTTATCGGTAAGCGTAAAACCTTTCGTGCTCTAATAATTTCTTATTCACATAACACTTCTCAGCATACACATAGAATCAGCCGCCGATGCGTTTCATGCATAACGGCGGCTGTCTTAACAGCGCTTCCCATGGTCTTATGCTTCATCTGATAAGACGCTGAAGATAGAATTTTTATTACAGCACGACTTAAAACTGTTTACAATACAGAAACAATCCTTGCATTGGATATCATAATATGGTACAATATGAAATATCTATAGCGCATTGCCATATGCGCAAACAAACGTCGCTTCGCCACAACAACCATCGTCCTGAAAAGGGGGCCAACAATGAAAAAAACGATTGCATTCATTATCTCACTCGCTATGCTCGTTCCTCTGACAGCCTGCTTGAACAATTCCGGCAATACTGATCCTGAAAGCAGCGAGCCTGCAACAGAGACAGCA
The DNA here is from genome assembly GCA_017960805.1 of Ruminococcus sp. GTDB lineage: Bacteria > Bacillota > Clostridia > Oscillospirales > Ruminococcaceae > Ruminococcus. The sequence continues at coordinate 2,985 of JAGCYM010000033.1, read as the reverse complement.
TCAGAAACATCAACCGATGATATAGAAGAGGAATACGAATATAAGTATCAGAAGTACGCTTCCATGTCACCGGAAGAGATTGTCGCTGGAATGACACTTGAGCAGAAAACCGCTCAGATGGTACAGCCTGCCGTCTACAATGTATCAGAAGACGACATGAAGAAAAACGACTACGGCAGCATCCTCTCGACTATGGGTTCTATCGGCGCTGATGAATGGCGTGAGACCGTTGATGGATTCCAGCAAGCTGCCATAGTGTCAGAATCCGGTATACCCTATATTTATGGACAGGATGATGTTCACGGTGTAAACTACTGCAAGGATGCGGTGTACTTCCCACACAACATCGGACAGGGTGCTGCGAACGATGAAGAACTGGCGTATCAGGTTGGACTTATTACCGCAGACGAGGCAAAGCTCTGTCATATGCTCTGGAACTTCTCACCATGTGTTGCTCAGTCCGTTGATCCGCGCTGGGGAAGGACATATGAATCATACGGATCTGACCTTGAAACCATTACGAAGCTCAGTACAGCCTACACAAAGGGACTGATCGACGGTGGACTTGTTGCCTGTGCAAAGCACTTCTTTGCAGACGGCAATGTTGAATACGGCACAGGTGAGCAGGGCGACATAGATATGCTCATCGACCGCGGCGATTCACAGCTCACAGATGACGAGATCAACGAGCTTCTGAAGGTGTATCAGGCGCAGATAGATGCAGGCGTACAGACAATCATGATAAGCCACTCATCACTCAACGGCGTGAAGATGCACGAGAATAAAGAGTACATCATGAAGCTGAAGGACGAAATGGGCTTTGAAGGTTTCATTGTCAGCGACTGGGGTTCTGTCGGAAACATCTCCGGCTCGTCCTATGAAGAACAGGTCATAAAAAGCGTCAACGCCGGTATCGATATGCTCATGGAGACAGACCGCTTTGAGGAGGCACAGGATATCATCATAGATGCCGTTGAAAGCGGTGATATCAGCCAGGAGCGTGTTGATGATGCTGTAACACGTATAATCAAGGTCAAGAAAGAAGCAGGCATTTTCGACGATCCGCTCCTTGAAAATATGAAGACTGAACAGCAGGAAACAGGCTCGCTCAAATATAGAGCTGTTGCTGAGCAGCTGGTAGAAGAGAGCCTTGTCCTTCTCAAAAACGATAAGAAAGCACTCCCGTTTAAGGAAGGCACGAAGATATACATTACAGGTCCCGCAGCTGATAATGGTCAGGCACAGTGCGGTGGCTGGACACTTGATTGGAATGGAGCTCCGATGCAGGATGTCCCCGGAGTTACAACGATACTGGAAGCTTTTGAGAGATACGCTGAAGATTACGGCATCGAGGTCATAACCGATGAAAGTAAGTCATCAGAAGCAGATGTAGTTCTCCTATGTGTAGGTGAGCAGGCTTATGCCGAGTGGAACGGCGATACAGAAGATCTCGAACTCTGTGGCTCAATGGGACTGAAAGGAAATACCGCTGCCATCAAAGAAGCAAAAGAACTCGGCAAACCCACAGTCACCTGCATCATTGCAGGCAGAAACGTTATTCTCGATGAAAAGGACTACGAAAGCTGGGACAGCGTCGTGATGTGCTATCTCCCCGGTTCAGAAGGCAAGGGTATCTCGGACGTGCTCTGCGGCTGTGCTGACTTCACCGGAAAGCTGCCATCCAACTGGTATGGTTCGCTTGAACAGATAGGCACAAAGGAATGTTTCCTTGAACGCGGCTTCGGAGAGAGTTATGGTGAAAGCTTCAAGCCCCGCAAGGAGCCTGAGACACTTGCTGACGAGGCTAGAGTAATTGACCAAGACGCAATCATGGATGGCACGAATTACACAAGAGGTCTTTATAAAGACAGCATTTATACGAACGAATATGCCGGCTTTAAGATCAGCATTCCTGATGGTCTTAGCAAAGAGGCATCGGAAGATTATGTCATGTCAACGCCGGACTATATGAATGAAGCAGATCAGAAGCGTATCGAGGCAACATTGTGGGACGCGGATTTTATGAAAGATTTCGGAAAACCGGGTGATACAGATTATATCAGTATCGGATTCTTGAATACGGAACTTGGTATGCCTGATCATCCCGACTGCACCGCCGAAGATTATCTGGATGCTGAAGATGATCTGGCGATACGCTCTGTGGAAGATGAGTCAGATGTCAGTGTTACATTTGATGACAGAGAAGAAGTAATGCTATGTGGAAATAAGTATGTACGTTCTACACATAAGTACAGTGATGATGAAGGGGAATCCCAAGTCATGTACTACTATGCAAGAAAGCTTGATGACAAGCTGATTTGTATTATCTGTATAAGTGGCACCAAACCAGCCGATGAATACGAGGCTTTGTTCAAGTGAAAGAATAATACGATCAGAAGAAAACAGCCGCCGATGTTTTGGACACATCGGCGGCTGTTTGTTATGCTGTTATATCTTGAATGGAAGCTTGATGACTCCTGCCTGCTGCGAGAACAGTTCCGTCAGATACTGTTCAGCGTCAATCCCATTTGCCTGAGCCGTTGCCAGGATCGAATAAAGCACAGCGCTTGCTTTCGCACCATTCGCTGTATTACAATGAATCCAGTTTTTCCTGCCAACCGTAAACGGGCGAATCGCGTTTTCAGCACGGTTGTTATCGAGCGGAACATTGCCGTCCTCTAAAAATGTATAGAGATTTGGCTTTTCATGCAGTGCATAATTCACCGCTTTCGCCAGATTGCCGTTTCCGCTGACCTGTAAAGTTTCAAGCCGCGCAAAAAGCTCGTCCAGCAAAGGCTTGATCTTTGCTAGCCGCTGTTGTTTTCTTTCTTCCGCTGTCATTCCTTTCAGCAGACTTTCTTCATGGTAGATGCGGTCGAAGCATTTGACTGCTTCTGTTGCGTATGATACGCCGTAAATCGGCTTGTCACTCGGCATTGCGTTGACAAAAGCGCGTCTAACATGAATCATACAAGCAACGTGCTT
>JAGCYM010000032.1 GCA_017960805.1 Ruminococcus sp. | reverse complement strand
TTCTTCGTTGTTCGAAAACTCTATCTCCTCAGCCATTGCTCTGAAAGTATGCTTCGAAGAAGACATACTCGGAAAACATCCGGACACTGCAGAGAAAGATAAGGTTACTGCTGACAGGACAGCAAGCATCTTTTTTAGTATCATTTTATATCACTCCATTCTGATTATTTGAATTGCTTGATTAAAATCATTAATAATTATATCACAGTTTGAAAAATAATTCAAGAATATTAAAGGAAAAAGAACTAATCTTTTGTTGACATATCTTATCAGACCAATAATAGTCCGAAACAGCTTTCGCAGACGGAACTCTGTCGTCAGGCACGAATACTCTGAATTAGTGAGTGGTTTGTGCCTGACATTGCAGTTCCGTCCGCGATTTTTGCTTGATTACCAATTAGTCTCGTCAGTCAGTATGGGTCTCGGGCTCTTGGCGTGGCTTGAAACAAGCACCGTAGCTCTCACCGTAACCGCACTTGATGAAGCACTTGTCTGTGCCTATCTGGTCAAGCGAGCCGTACCAGTTGGACGGCAGTTTCCCCGTGAAATCAGCACAGCCGCAAAGCACATCCGAGATACCCTTGCCCTCTTTGCCCGGAAGATAGCACATAACGTCGCTGTTCCAATCTGGAGTCAATCCCAAATTCTGTGTAAACGAAAAATAGTGTAATAACAGAGTGTATGATGAGACCGATTGTGGAAGCAGTCGGTCTTATCTGCATAGTATAGCATAATAGTACCATATCACCAGATATAGGGAATGACCTTATATCTGACCTTTTTCTTATACTCCGTGTAGCCTTCAAGCCCTTTTTCGAGAATTTCTTCCTCGTTGCGGATACGCTTTGCGATTATCGGAATATACAGTAGCAATATCGCGATCGAAATAGGCGAACCGAGCACTCCGCCCATTGACAGGAAAAGTATCAGCGTCGAGGAGTACATCGGGTGACGTATCACGCCATGGATAGAAAAGAAAAAAGAAAAGGGCGGTCAGCATAAGGAGAGAAGCTGACCGCCTGATTCATAAGAATGAAGTTTAATGACATTTGAATTATAGCATAGACACATATATTTGTCAATGCATGAATAATAGAAGTATTATTCTATAATTTTTCGTTTTTTCCGCTCAAATCAGCAAAAAAGCACCCGCCGAAACAGGTGCTTTGTCTCATTATTCGTGGAGCTTTGCCTTTGTGAGAGGAAGGTCGGCTGCGTTTTCCATCATCTCCAGCGCTTCCGCGTCGTTCGACTGTGTAAACGCATACCAACAGGACGGAATATGCTTATATCCTTCTTCTGCGGCATTATCCAAATATCCGTAGTAGATCTTTATATGTATCGGATCATCAACGGTCGGTACAACAGTACCATTCACGCAAAGGACCTCGTGTCCCATAAACGTCTCTTTTGAGGAGGAGTCAACCGTAACCCTACCAGCACACTGACATACAGCATTGAATTTCGTGACGAGCCTGTCTCCCAGCGCTTTTAATTCGGGCAGTTCCTCAAGTGTGTGCCCCTGTGATTCATCCAGATACTCGCTCTCGCTGTATACCTGATCAAACGAATAGAAAACCATATCAGACGGTTCGCCGCCTTCCCAGCATTCATTAAGAACATGCTGTCTTCTTGCAAGATTGGATATTTCCATTCCACTCGGAATCGGCATATCAATACCATACCAGTCATAATACTCCACTTCTTCATCTTCCTGTGAGGTTGCAGCCTCTGTCTCAGCTTCTGTCTCCTGCTGAGCTGCCGCTGTTGTCGCAGGGGCGTCATTCTTGCTGCTCTCGGACGAGCCCGCGGTGCTTCCGCAGCCTGTGAGCATAACAGCCGCCATGCAAATTGCAAATATTCCCTTTTTCATTGTGATTATACTCCTTATTCAGCGGTATTACGATAATTACCGACATTATGTATTTCATTATAGTATAAAATCAAAGTAAAGTCAAGCGTGAATTTGTCACTATCTGTGCAAATGAATAATAGAAGTATTATTCTATAATTTTTCGTTTTTTCCGCTCAAATCAGCAAAAAAGCACCCGCCGAAACAGGTGCTTTGTCTCATTATTCGTGGAGCTTTGCCTTTGTGAGCGGAAGGTCGGCTGCCTTTTCCATAAGGTAAAGAGCATCTATATCATTTGATGTCGTATATGCCAACCAAAAAGACGGTACATGCTTACCTTCATCCCCAAAATTCGGGAAATCTAAATATGCGTAATATGCTTTATAATAAATCGTTATATCACCATAACAATTGAATGTGCCTGTTCGACAAAGAGCGGGAAATCCTAAAAACTCCACTTCGGTACTGGAATCCACTGCAACTTTTGAAAAATCTCCGTTTGTATCTTGTTTACATTTACGATACATAAAAGGCTGCATATTAAAAAGTAATTCTTCAGGCAATTCATCAAGCGTGTGTCCTTGTGACACATCCTGTAATTTTTCATCAAAGTCGAAATCCATTCCATAATACACCGGAGCACTCTCTGAACCACCGGTCAGACAAATCATACCGGTTCTATCAATTACATCATCAACTTCCCATCCCTTGGGAAACGGCATATCAATACCATTCCAGTTATGATACTCCCCCACTTCCAAAGAAACCGATGATTCTGTCTCTTGAGTATTCTCTTCCTGTTTTGCTTCCGTCTCCTGCTGAGCTGCCGCTGTTGTCGCAGGGGAGTCATTCTTGCTGCTCTCGGACGAGCCCGCAGCGCTTCCGCAGCCTGTGAGCATAACAGCCGCCATGCAAATTGCAAATATTCCCTTTTTCATTGTGATTATACTCCTTATTCAGCGGTATTACAATAATTACCGACATTATTTCATTTCATTATAGTATAAAATCGAAGTAAAGTCAAGCGTGAATTTGTCACTATCTGTGCAAATGAATAATAGAAGTATTATTCTATAATAACACAATTAATAAAGGACGAATAATAAAATAAAAGCGACTGCCAGGCGTAAAGCTTAGACAGCCGCTTTTGTTATATTGGAGTTGTTCAAAATTGTTATCAGGATAATTTATATTTGTAAGATTCTGTCTTGCCACCTTTAACCGTTACTTTGAGTGTCATTGTTTTTCCATCTTTGGAAATAGTGAATGTTCCACCTTCAGACTCGCTGTCCAAATCTAAATCACCAGTTTCGCTATATTTAACAACACCACTTGCATAGTAACCTGATTTCGGGGTTTTATCATAATCAAATATTAAATACTTTGTTTTAAAATATGATGCTACAGGGATGTCGAAGTTTGATACTTGGCAAACTTGTGATTTACGATTATTAATCTTAGGAATACCTATTGAAATGGTACCACCTTTTGAGGTTGTCGTGCAAGAATATTTGCTATTTCCCGTAAAAATAGGATTCTGTGTAGCGGTTATTGTTGTTGATACCGCTCCGGTATATGAGTATTTGAGCTGAATGTTTGCAGTTCTTTTTATATCGGAATAGTTTGGAGAGTGTAAGGAGTAAACATAAACTGTAACTGTATTAGATTTTCCATAGCTGAGTGGGTTATTTCCTCCATTGTTTATGGGAGAGTATTCATAAGCAAGACTAAGGCGGACACTTGAATCGGATGATTTAACTGTGTATGGACAGTTGTATGTTAATGTAAATTGTTCAGATCTTGAATCAAGGCTATCAATGACAACACTTGTTTTTGAAACCGCAATATATGGATTATCTTGATAAATATTATATCTCTGAACTATATTTCCGTTTTTATCTTTGAAATCAACAAATGCAAAACGAGTACTTTTGTAGGTATGTGGTGTAGAGTTATTCTTAATAACGTTGACTGTAAACTTACTTCCCCAACGATCTACAGATATCCACCAGTTTGATGTGCTAAAGGTTGACACCGAACTGTTTGTGAAAGTAAAACTGCCTCCTGCTACGCCGAAGGTCTTGGATTCGTTTGAATACGCATAAGAATTAAAAGACTTAAATGGGCATATGACAGCTAAAAGAAATAGTGCAAATAGTATAGCTTGAGTTTTTAATAAAAAAGATTTTGCTTTCATTGTAAAACGACCTTTCCTAATTTGTTATAATATCAACTCCAACATTCAATATTATAACATTATATACCGCTATATGTCAATATATATTCAAGATAAGTGTAAATATATCAATATATATCAAGTGTTTTTTTATCAATAAAAAACTGAAAGGAGTATTTTCGAAATGGTAGTTATATATGAGTATGATATATCGAACCTGCTCTTTCTTCAGAATGACATCCGCTTATGCTCAAATGATTCTTGGTAATAGGCTCCATGATCTCGGCAGTCTTTCTCATTGCAACATCAGGTGTAGGAGCAGTTTCCTGTGAAAAAGATAATATAGCGTGAATTATCTGATTCTTGTTCTGATTACCCCAGAACTTTGTAGTCTGTTTTATGGCAGTAGTGGCTGAGCTCGCGTTATGAGTGTCAACGCCATATCCTTGTCTCATAACACATCTTTTGTCGTAAAGGTACTTTACAGCATTATCGATATAATCATCTCCGCCTGTAGAGCGTGTTATCACTTTAAGTAATTCCACAACCAGTCAACCACCTTCTGCATTTCCACGGTTATTTCCGGCTCAAGTGACATCCTCCCCGCGCCTGTAGAGGCGGGGGCTTCCTCTCGCCAACTGGCGAGCAGTCGGTTCTCGTTCGATAGTACCAATGTACTAAGCATAAGCGAGCTAACCCCGTGTGCCCCACGGTTCTGTATTATTGGCTAT